>DLFZ01000125.1:7527-23839 GCA_002482435.1 Christensenella sp. UBA7707 | reverse complement strand
CTTGCAGCAAAAGATCGCCAAGCTCCTCGCATAGCGCGTCGTCGTCGTGCCTGCCGATGGCGTCCACCACCTCGTAAGCCTCCTCTACGGCGGAGCGGCGAAGCGATTCGTGCGTTTGCTCTGCGTCCCACGGGCAGCCGCCCGGCGCGCGAAGGCGCTTCAATACATACAAAAGCCCTTCAAGCCCATGGCGTTCAAGCTTTTCAAAGCGCGAAGGGGGAACGATTGCGACCGCATCGGCAGCATAGGCCTTTTGCCTGTCAAGCTCATACAACGGGATTTTTTTGGCGGCGTAATCGTCGTTTTTTCCGAGCGCACAAAACCAAATGGGGAACTCGTCCGGATAAAAATCGGCAAGGATAAGCTTAACTTCGCCCGCGCGTACCGCGGTGTCGAGCTGCTCGATGCACAACGCGCGGTAAGGGTCGATGCTGTGCGTCAGTTCATTTGCGGCACAAACGGCATAAGCGTCAAACGTGCCTTCGCCCATGGGAAGCGCGCTAAGCGCCGCCTCGCAAAACCCGACGCCGGGCAGGCAAATGATGGTTGCGCCCGCCTTCTCGGCCATCAGCCGTAGAAGGGTAAGGAAGGGTTGTCCGGCGCCGCGACCCAAAACAGCGTACACGCAACTTTCGCCGCACAAAAGCCTTTTTGCCGCTGCGAGGTTGAGCGCGTCAAAATCCTCGCTCGTTTCGTAAAGGTCGTCCATCGAAACGTAAGGTAGGCCTTGTTCCTTTACCCAGTTTGCGGCAGGGTGAAGCTCCGTCTGTAAAAAAAGTTTTTTTGCGCCGCGTATTGCCTTTTCAGAGGCGGCGGTGAGAAAATTCGGCACAGAAAGGGGCGCGATGGTAATGGTGTACATAACGGTTCCTCTTAAGCTTTTTTGGAGGGTTTGTGAAAGTGGGCAAGCAGCGCGCGCACTTTGTTGCCGCCCGGGATCATATCAAGTTCGTCCTGCGAAAACATGCGAAGCGCAAGCACAAGTACCCCATAAACCAGTACGCCGATACCAATTCCCGCTACCGCGCCCAAGCGCTGATGGCCCGCGTCATGAAGAAGGGTATAGACTGCACCGGCCACAAGCCCCATCACAAGGGAGGCTGCCGCGGGTTTTACGAACACATCGACAATGCTGACTTGCATTCCCGTTCTGCGGATGGTATATACCATATCCGCAATGCCCGCAAATGCAAAGCAGACCACCGTGGAAACCGCGGCACCCTGTATGTTGATGGAAGGGATGTTGATGAGCACAAGCAGCGTCACGACCTTGAGAAGAAAGCCGATGAACAGGTTAAATACCGGCACGTTCGGCTTGCCAAGGCCCTGAATGACACCCGTCATGGATTGTACCAAAGAGAGGAAGATAACGCCGACCGACGCGGTTTTCAAAAGCTCGGAGGCGAGGCTGAGTGTGCCGCCGCTAAGCTTGGGGTACAAAAGAAGAAGCACCGGTTCGCTGAGCACGAAAAGTCCCACCGCACACGGAAAACCGATGATGAGCGCAAGCTTCATGCCAAGGCGTGCGGCGATTTTCGCGCGGACATAATCCCGTTTGATGATGCAGGCGGAGATTGCGGGCACAAGGCTTACCGCAAGCGCCACCGTCAGAACGCCGGGCATATTTACAAGTGTCATTACGTTTGTGCGAAGCAAAGAATATGCGGTTTGTGCGGCCTCCTCGCCAAAGCCGAGGTTTTGAAGGGATCTGCCGATCAGGGCGCTGTCCACCATACCGGTAAGCGGGCTTATGGAAGCGCCTATGGTAATCGGTACGGCGATCATCAAAAGCGTTTTGAGAAACGCGCCGGACTTGTAGGTGCGGCGTTCGCTTTTCTTCAGCAGCCGCAAAAACTGCTTGCGCTTGTTCATGTAAAAAAGCCAAATTACGGCGAGACCTAAGAGTTCGGATGCGGTCACACCGATGAGTGCGCCCATCGCGGCGTACTCAGGCCCTTGTGGCAATAGCTTAATACCGAGGTACAGCCCTACGGCAAGCTTTCCCACCTGTTCGGCAATCTGCGAAACGGCGGTACCCGTCATCTGCTGCATGCCCTGCAAATAGCCGCGGTATGCGCACATGATGGAAACCAAAAGAAGCGACGGGGCGAGCGCCCGGAAAGAAAGGGACGCTTTTTCAAAGGACGAAAGACCGGCAAGCGCGTCGGCGGCAAAAAACATGCCGACGGAGGTGACGATGCCGATGAGCGTCATAAGTACGAGCGCATCTTTGAACACGGCGCGCGCGCCATAGTAGTCACCCACGGTAACGCGTTCGGAAACGACCTTAGAGATCGCGGTGGGAAGGCCGGAGCTTGAAATTACGAGAAGCCACGAATAGTAAGGGTAGGCGACCTCGTAATAGCTCATGGACAGAGGGCCTACGGCATTTGCGAGAGGAATGCGGAAAAACGCGCCGATCACCTTTACGATCAGCCCCGCTAAGCCTAAAATCAGCGCGCCTTTTACAAACGAGTTGGACCTTTTTTCCATATATATAGTTGCTCCCGAGCCGGCAAAGCCGCTTTCGGGCCTTTCACCGTTTGACCTTTTTAAAAAACACGCTCTATTATATCAGATTTATTAGCGCTTGTCGGAGAAAATCCCATTGTTTTAAATTTTGCAATATTTTTGCGTTTTCCATGCGGTTTATAGTATAATCAAACAGTTGATAATTCTGATTTCCGCATCCGGAGTGAAAGGTTTCCATGAAGAAAAAGTCGCAACTTTCGCGTTTTGTCGGCTATTATAAGCCTCATCTCCCCTTGTTTATCTTGGACATGTTCTGTGCGCTCATCATTTCGGCGGTCGATGTTATCTACCCGCTATATTCAAAAATCGCGCTGGAACAATACCTTCCTTCCGGACAGTTTGAGGCGTTTTTCACAGTCGTTATCGTGTTTGTCGCGGCGCACATTCTGCGCGCGATTTTCGAATACGTGGTAACGGCCATCGGACATTATCTTGGCGTGCTGATGGAGGCGGATATGCGGCGGGATCTGTTTTCCCACCTGCAAAAGCTGTCGTTTCGCTTTTACGACAAGTCGCGTACGGGCGTTTTGATGGCGCGCGTAACGCACGACCTGTTTGAGATCACCGAGCTTGCGCATCACGGCCCAGAGGACGTGTTCATTTCGGTTGTAACGTTTTTGGGCGCGTTTGCGGTAATGCTTACCATCGAGTGGCGGCTTGCGCTGGTGCTCATGGTATCCGTGCCGGTGATGATCCTTGTGGTTATTCTCCTCCGCAAACGCATGAACGATGCCTCCCGCAAGGTCAAAGAAGGGCTTGCTGGCGTAAACGCGAGCATCGAATCCTCCATTTCTGGCATGCGCGTTGCCAAGGCCTTCAACAACGAAGAATACGAGATCGACAAGTTCGATCGCGGAAATGGCATCTACGTTCGCTCCCGCAAGGGGTACTACAAAGTGATGGGCGAGTTTTTTGCCTCGCTTGAATTCTTTACGAGCATCCTCAAGGTGGTGGTGCTCGGCGTGGGCGGCTACATGATCATGAAAAACCGCATGGATATGATTGCGCTTCTCACGTTTACCATGTATGTGGCGTCGTTCACCTCGCCCATCCGTAAGCTTGCCATGTTTGCGGAAACTTATGTGATGGGTATGACGGGCTTCCGCCGCTTTCAGGAGCTTTTGGACACCGAGCCGGACATTGAGGACGCACCCGATGCGAAGCCCCTTAAAAACGTGCGCGGCAACATCGAATTTTCGCATGTGCGCTTCGGCTACGATGAAAATCAAACCGTTCTTAACGATGTGAGCTTTTCCATCAAAGCGGGGGATACGGTTGCGCTTGTCGGCCCTTCGGGCGGCGGAAAAACCACCATCAGCCACCTGTTGCCGCGCTTTTACGAGCCCAGTTCGGGCAGTGTGAAAATCGACGGGCAGGACCTGAAGAAGGTCACCATGCGTTCGGTGCGCGAAAGTATCGGCATTGTGCAGCAGGATGTGTTCCTTTTTGCGGATACCGTACGTGAAAACATCCGCTACGGCAGGACCGACGCGACCGACGAGGAAATCGTTGCCGCGGCGAAAGCGGCCGAAATTCACGACGACATTATGGCCATGCCGGACGGCTACGACACGGTTGTTGGTGAGCGCGGCACAACACTTTCGGGCGGTCAGAAGCAAAGG
This sequence comes from Christensenella sp. UBA7707, assembly GCA_002482435.1. Classification (GTDB taxonomy): domain Bacteria; phylum Bacillota; class Clostridia; order Christensenellales; family CAG-138; genus UBA7707. The sequence goes on along the minus strand of DLFZ01000125.1, from coordinate 19,685 downwards.
GTTTCCATCGCGCGCATCTTCCTCAAAAACCCGCCCATCCTCATTTTGGATGAAGCGACAAGTGCGCTCGATAGTGTAACGGAAGCGCGTATTACGGCCTCCTTGGAGCGCTTGAGCAAAGGAAGAACTTCCATCATCATCGCGCACAGGCTCTCCACCATTAGAAATGCGGATGAAATAATCGTCATCGACGACGGCATAATAAAAGAACGCGGCCCGCATGACGCGCTCATTGCGCAAAACGGGGAATATGCAAGGCTCCATACCGCGCAGGCGGGAAACTGAAGGAGGATTTGTTATGAACCTTACCATCGACGGCATCGTATGCGGCATCGAACAGGGTGAAAGCATCCTTGACGCAATCAAAAAGCTCGGGATCGACAGCGACTCTTTGAAGCTGCGCCCGCTTGCTGCGCAGATCGGCGGTGAGGTGTTCAGCCTTCGTTACACGCCTTTTCGGGACGTAAACATTCATCTTCTGCGCTACGGCGAGGAAATGGGCAGGCGCGTGTATGAGCGCACCCTCGAGTTTGTACTGATTACAGCCGCGCGGAAAATCTTTGTCGGCGCGCGTGTCTATGTGCGCTACTCTCTGGGGCCGGGGCTTTACATTTCCATTGAAAAGCCCGAAGGCGGCGGGCTTACCGAGCAGGACGTTTTGAACCTCGAAAGCGAAATGCGAAGGCTTGTGCGCCTTGCGCTGCCGCTTGAGCGCAAACGCCTTTCCATCAACGACGCGCTTGGCCACTTTGAAAAGGATGGGCAGGAGGACAAAGCCGCTCTTTTAAGGTGGCGCAAGTTCAGCTACTTCGATGTATATAGTGCCGAAGGGTATATGGATTATTTCTACGGCGAAATGGCGCCCAACACAAGCTACGTCGATGTGTTCCGCTTAAAACCCTTGGACGGCGCGCTCGTTATGCTCATGCCGCGCGGCGACGCACCCGATGTGCCGAGCGATTATAGCTCCGTTCCCAAGCTTGCCGCCGTGTTTCGCCAGAGCGACGAGTGGGGCAGGTTGATGAACTGCGACTCGGTAAACCAGCTCAACTCCCATGTAAAAAACGGCACCATACGCGAGCTTATCCGCGTGAACGAGGCGCTGCACGAGCGCAGCTACTCGCAAATCGCCGATCAGATCGTTATGAAAAAGGCGCGTGCGGTAATGGTTGCGGGGCCTTCGTCTTCCGGCAAAACGACCTCGGCGCACCGCATTGCAACGCAGCTTCGCGTGCTCGGGCAAAACCCCGTGATGCTTTCTCTTGACAACTACTACCTCGACCGCGACGCCATACCCCTTGACGAGCACGGTGAACGCGACCTTGAGCACATCAATACGCTCGACATACCGCGTTTCAACAGCGACCTTTCGCTTTTGCTGCGCGGTGAGCAGGTGGAGGTGCCGGAGTTCGACTTTACGACCGGCAAGCGCGCGCCGCACGGCAAGCTTTTGAAGCTCCATGCCGACGAGCCGCTTATCGTGGAGGGCATCCATGGCCTCAACCCGGTTCTTCTTAAGGGAGAGGTCGATTTAAACGCGGTGTTCCGCGTGTATGTGAGCGCGCTCACGACGCTCAACATCGACGACCATAACCGCATCCGCACCACGGATGTACGCCTGTTAAGGCGCCTTGTGCGCGATTATGAAACCCGAAACGCCTCTATGGAAAAAACGCTTTCTATGTGGCCAAGCGTGCGTCGCGGTGAAGAAACATGGATTTTCCCGTTTCAGGAAAACGGGGACGCGCTTTTTAACACCACCCTTGTTTACGAAATTGCGGTGCTCAAAAAGTATGTGTACCCGCTTTTGACGGCGATGCCGCCCGAAAGCCCGTACTACGCCATGTCGCGCGACATCGTAAAGTTTTTGAACTACTTCCTCGACGCGGATGTGGAAAACGAAATTCCGCCCACATCGATTCTTCGTGAATTCATTGGGGGCAACACGTTTTATCTATAAAATTGAGCTTGGGGGGGCAGCGCATGAAATTTGTATCTTGGAATGTCAACGGCCTTCGCGCGTGCGTCAATAAGGGATTTTCGGAGTTTTTCCTTTCCGTGGATGCGGATGTTTTGGCCATTCAGGAAACCAAGCTCCAGGAAGGGCAGATTGACCTTTCCTTTGAAGGGTATGAAAGCTACTTCAACAGCGCAATCAAAAAGGGTTATTCCGGCACCGCTGTGTATACGCGCGTAAAGCCCTTAAGCGTGGCGTTTGATTTTCCGGAAGAGGGCGATGCGCGCTTCTATGGCGAAGGCCGCGTCATCACGCTGGAGTTTGAGGAATATTATTTTGTAAACGTATATACGCCAAACGCGCAGCGTGAGCTGACGCGGCTTTCCTTCCGCATGGAATGGGAGGATGCCTTTCGCGCCTACCTTTTGAGCCTCAACGAGAAAAAGCCCGTCATATTGTGTGGCGACCTCAATGTGGCGCATCAGGAGATCGACATCAAAAATGCAAAATCCAACCGAGGCAGCGCGGGCTTTACCGATGAAGAACGCGAAAAGTTTACGGTGCTTCTTGCGAGCGGTTTTGTGGATAGCTTTCGCCACTTGTATCCCGATCGGAAAGACGCGTATTCCTGGTGGAGCTACATGGGGAACGCCCGCGCGAAAAACGTGGGCTGGCGCATCGACTACTTTGTGGTGAGCGAAAGCCTTCGCTCCCGCGTGAAGGAAAGCGCCATTTTCCCGGAGGTGTTCGGCAGCGATCACTGTCCCGTAATGCTTGAACTCAACTAAAAGACCGCCGAGAGCATACGGCTCAAAAATGCAGCAGGCAGCGAGAGAAGCGCCCACAAAAGGCTGTATTTCAGGCAAATTTGCCCATAAAGGTTGAAGCGCACGCCGGAGTAATCCCATACGTTGCGCTTTAATTTTAGATTCACGATGTAGCCAGCGATAAATTCCGCCGCCGTGATGAGCGCCATGCCGATCAACGCTTTTACAAAAAGCGGCGGGTCGTAGCGCGAAAAAAGCCCATGCAGCAGCAAAAACGCGCCTCCGCCCGTTATGAACATGGAAATGTGGCTGCGGCGGCGGTAAACGAGCTCTAAAATCACATACAATGCGCCGCCCAAGAAAAAGGCGGCAAGAAATTCCTTTGTTTCCATAGGGGTATGGTCCGCAAAAATGCCGTTTTTATGCAAAAAGGGTTTTCGCGCCCGATGTGCGCGTGATATAATGGCAAAAAATGGCGAAACATGGAAGAGGGGGACCGCACATGGCAACCAAAATATGGGCGCACAGGGGAGCGAGCGCATACGCGCCGGAAAACACAATTCCCGCATTCAAAATGGCGCTTGAAATGGGCGTGGACGGCATTGAGCTTGATGTGCACGAAAGCGCGGATGGAAAACTCATGGTGATCCACGACGAAACCGTGGACCGCACCTCCAACGGCAAGGGACGCGTTGTGGATATGACTTGCCAGGAGCTGAAACAGCTCAGCTTCTCCAACGGCAACGAAAGTTACCCCAATGCCCGCATTCCCACGCTGCGTGAGGTATACGGGCTTGTGAAAAATACCAACATCCTTGTGAATGTGGAAATCAAATGCGACGTTGTGATCTACTACGGCATTTGGAACAAGCTCATCGAGCTGGAACGTGAAATGGGCATGCAAGGGCGGATTCTTTATTCGTCCTTCAACCATTATGTTCTGATGAAGCTTCGCGAGGTGGACCCAAGCGCAAAGATCGGCCTTCTTTACGACAACGGCCTTGTTGACCCGTGGGTATACGCCAAGTATGTAAAGGCGGAAGCCATTCACCCGCATTACCTTGTGGCGCTCAAAGGTGAAGGCCTTATTCCGGGTTGCCGCAAGGCGGGCATCGATGTGAACGCGTGGACGGTGAACGACAAAAACGTTATGCGCGAGCTGATCGACGCCAACATCAACGCCATCATCACGAACTATCCGGATGTGGCGCTGGGGCTTTTGGGCAGGTAAACGGTAGCGGGGCGCTGTTTCCGCTTTTATGATTCTGTATAAAAAGGGCGCGAGGTTTCCTCGCGCCTTTAGATTGTCAAAAAATGCGTTCCATGCGTCGGTAGAGTTGGTGGCCTTTACCCAACGAACGATATTTTAGCCTCATCAGGAACATGCGGCGGCTTTGCCGTGTTTGCATAGCCGAGCAATACGGAGCAGCCGAACGCATAACCTTCGGGGAAGCCCAAGCGCTTGCTGAATTCCACCGCGCGCGAGTCGGCAAACGCAAGGCCCGTAAGCCCGCAGATAACGTTGGCGATTCCAAGCGAAGTTGCGGCCAGCGCGATGTTTTCGCAAAGGATGCCGCAGTCCATCAACGCGGGCGCATATTGCTTAGGGTCAATCGGAACAATCACCATGCACGGCGCTCCGTAAAACAGCTTGCCTCCGCGCTCTAAAATCCGGTTGTAGGTCGATTTGTCCTCCATGGCAGCTAGGCGGGAAAGCCCTTCGGCTTCCATCTCCTGCATCAAAGCTTTGTCTTTTACAACAATAACGCGCCACGCTTGGCGGTTCATGCCGCTTGGAGCCTGTACGGCGGCCTGTGCGATTGCATGAAGGATTTCATCTTTCGGCATTTCACTTTTAAAGTCGCGGCATGAGTAGCGCCGGGCGATTACATTTAAGGTTTCGTTCATGTTGAATGCACCTCTTTCTCTGTTGTATTAGGGTTCGCTTTTCAAACGCTTCCTACGCCTAATTCGCGTTTTGCAGCTGCCTAAGAAGCGCAATGCCCATTACGGTCGCAGGAATTTTGTAGTCGGGCGGCAGGTTTGACAAAATTACCACGGCAACCTGTCTTTTCGCGTCAAAGCCGAGGTAAGAATTGTAGTTGCTTGTGCCGCCGTTGTGCCACACAATGCCGTTTTCCTCATCGATCATCCATCCCATTCCAACCGCATCCACACGAATGCCCATCGCTTCGTTTTGGACGGAGGTTTCGGTTCCGCAGGCGAGTGCCTCGTGCGACAGGGCAAGGTAGGCGGGCGTTTCCTCCATTTGCATCTGCGCGTAGCTTAGCATATCCTCGATGTTGGAGAGCAGTGCTCCGGCGGGCAGATAGGCGTCGTCATCCTTCCAAAGCCAGCCGTTTTCCACCTCGCCCGAACCGGTGGAAAGGCGCGTGTTTTTTAAGCCCAGTTCTTCGGCAATGTATGCGTTCATGAGTACGCGAAACTCCGCGCCGTAAACGTTTTGAAGCACAAGCCCTACCGCAGAGAGGCCAAAGTTGGAGTACAAAAACGGATAGTCGCAATCCTCCAAATCAACTTTTGAAAGCCGTTCAACGACCATGTTTTGCGTGATGCGGTAAAAGTCGTTTCCGCCGTAGAGAAAGTTTGTAAGCATGGGCGTTTCAAAATAAAACGCACGGCAGCCAGACGTGTGTGTGATAAGCCGCCTCAGCGTGGGGTAGTAATCTTTTTGGGGCAGGTCGAGATAGCTGTCGATATCCTCGTTCAGGCTGATCTTGCCATCGGATACCGCTTTTGCAAGCAGCGAGGCGGTAAAGGTTTTTGTGAGGGAGCCGATTTCATAGGTGCGAAGCTCTTGCGGCAAAACAGCGCCGTTTTCGCCGTAAACCGTCCATTGCACCTCGCCGTTTTGAAGGCTACCAACGGTGATTACGGCGTCTTTTTTGTTTTCCATGGTATAGGTAAGCATGTCGTGAAACGACATGCCCCTAAGCGCCTCAAGCCTTTGCGCGCCGTATGCCGCAAAACCGGCAAGGCCGGCCGCAACGACGACAGCGACGGACAAAAGGATGATAAAAAGCTTCTTTTTGCGTTTCATAAAAAAGTCAGACTCCGATCATGTTTTGCGCAGGCGATTGAACGGATGAAACAAAAGAGCCGTGTCCGCGCACGGCTCTTTTGAAGAAAACGGACTCAGTCGCCGTCCGGTGTGTCGAACGCCTCAAGCTTGCTCTTGGCTTGAATGGGCTTGCTGTCGCCGTGGCGGGTGAGAAGCATGGTGAAAAACGAAAGCGCCACCATTACGGCGGAGTAGGGGAACAGCGTATGGTACCCTACGTGTTCAAGCAGATAGCCCGAAACCGTGGGGGTAACGATCTGTGCGGCCATGGAGAAAAGGTAGTAATAGCCCGTATATTTGCCGATGTTGCCGCTGCGGCTGATTTCCACTACCATCGGATAGCTGTTTACGTTGATGGCCGCCCACGCAGCACCGACAAGCGCGAACATGAAATAAAGCCCGGGGCTGAACTTTTCGGCCACTATCGCACCGAGGGCGAAGCAAGCCGTCAAAAGTACGACGCCCGCGAGAATGATCTTTTTACGCCCAAACCTGCTCGCGAGGAAGCCGATGGGAAGGTAGGAAACGACCGCGCCGACTGTGGCGATCATCAAACAGGTAGATGCCTGACCAACGTCCTGCTGCCACACCTGCGTGGCGTACTTTGTGAATGCCGTGGTCACGGCGTTGTAGCCCATGAACCAGAAGAGGATGGAGAACAAAATCAAAAGCAGGCTTTTGAGCATATCCGGCGGTAGCTTTTGGTCAGGTGCATCGGGGTTTTCCTGCGGCTCGTCGGCAGGGTCTACGCCGTAGTTGATGTCGCGCATCTGCTGCACGAGCTTTTTCTCGTTGATGGCAAGGACGAGGAAAATCACCGCAACGACCATCAGCCCCGCGACCGCGATGAACAGCGCTTCATAGTCGGGCGGCGTGCCGTCGGCGGTTTTTTTGACGAGAAGCTTTACGGCGATCAGCGTATAAACGCCGCCGAGCGTACCCATGAGGTTGATGATGGCGTTCCCCTTGCTGCGAAGGGGCTTAGGCGTTACGTCGGGCATCAGCGCGACGGCGGGGGAACGGTAGGTGCCCATGGAGATGAGCATCATGCCGAGACACAAAAAGAACATCAAAAGCGAGCTTTGCGCCACCGTAACCGGGAGCAGTACCGTGAAAATTACCGCTGCGGCCGTGCCGACGATGATAAACGGCATACGCCTGCCCGCCTTGTCGGAAAACGATCCAAAAAGCGGCAGCATGAAAATGGCCAAGATGTTGTCGATGGACATGATAAAGCCCGCAAGCGTATCACCAAGGTGAAACGTATCGCGAAGAATCAAGGGAACGACCGCGTCATACATCTGCCAAAATGCGCAGATGGAGAAAAACGCAAGTCCAACGAGCAGCGTGCGCTTGTAATTGAGCTTCATGCTTACCTCCAAAGTTTTGTTGCGATGGGCGAAAGGGATGTGCTGTTCGAATTTCTTTCTATATTATAAATCACACATATCCTAGGTGCAAGAACACCTCCCTTGTTTTACGGCAAATTTTGCCACGCTCAATCGATTCGTTGTGGAGCCGCGCCCTTTGAAACGAAAGGGGATTATATACTTTTAACGAGTTTAGAATTGTATTATAATCAAGCTGTATCCGCACAAACAGCGGATTTTCCAGATTCTTCCCGTCCAATCGCATTCTTTTTCATCCTTCCTACAGCGAGGCAGTTTATGTACGATTTTGAAAGCATTGTCGACCGCGTAAAAACGGGCGCCATCAAGCACGATATGGCGCCGGAGCCCGTAAAAAGCGCGGGCTTCATTCCGCTTACCATTGCGGATATGGAATTTAAAACCGCACCGGCGGTGCAGGCTGCCGTTATGAAAGCCGCCGAGCATGGCGTTTACGGCTACACCTACGCGGACGACGCATATTTTTCTGCCGTGCGCGCGTGGATGGAGCGGCGTCATAACTATTCGCCCGAACAGGAAAGCATGTTCAACACCGCGGGCGTGGTAACGGCGCTCGGTATGGCGGTGCGCGCGTTTACCGCAGAGGGTGATGGGGTTGTGATTCAGCCTCCCGTATACCCGCCGTTTCGCTTTGCCGTGCGCAACAATGGGCGTACCCTTCTTGAAAACCCGCTTGTGTTAAAAGACGGGCACTACGAAATGGATTTTTCGGGGTTCGAAACACTGTGCAAAGAAAAAGCGCCCAAGCTTCTCATCCTTTGCAGCCCGCACAACCCCGTAGGGCGGGTGTGGACGGCGCAGGAGCTTGCGCGCCTTGGTGAGATTTGCGTGAAATACGGTGTGTTTGTGATCGCCGACGAAATCCATGCGGACATTGTGCATCACGGAGGAAAGCATACCGTATTCGCCACGATCGACGGCATGGCCGAACACTGCGCGGTATGCACAGCCGTCAGCAAAACCTTCAACCTCGCGGGGCTTTCCTGCTCGAACATTTTCATCGCCGATAAGAAGAGGCAGGAAGCGTTTCAAAAGGTGTTCATGCGCGAATCGTCCGAAATCATTCCATACTTTGCTCGTGCCGCTACAATCGCCGCATACAACGAAGGTGAAGCGTGGCTTTCGCAATTTTCGGCCATGGTGGGGCGTAATTTCGATGTGCTCGACGCATTTTTGAAGGAACGTTTGCCCATGCTCAAGCTGATTGAAGCGCAGGGCACCTATCTCGCATGGGTTGATATGCGAAGCCTTGCGCTTTCTGACGAGGCGCTTGAAAAGCTGATGCTGGAAAAAGCGTTTTTGGCGCTCGATGAGGGTTATATTTTCGGCACGGGCGGAAGCGGGTTTGAGCGCATCAACCTCGCGCTGCCGCAAGTCGAGCTTGAACGCGCGCTTTTGCGCATGGAACAAGCCGTGCGGGGTATGATTTCTTAAAGGAAAAGAAAGGCGGAAAGCGTTATGCCAAAGCTCAAGCTTGTGTCAACGGGCGGCACCATCGCTTGTTTGCCGGGAGAAAACGGGTTGATGCCCGGGCTCACGGGCAGCCAGCTTCTTGAATATGCGGATATGCCTGTTTTTGACGTGGATTGTGTGGATCTTTTCAGCATGGACAGCTCCAACATTCAGCCCGAAGAGTGGCGTGTAATCGCCGAAGAGATTAAAAAAAGCGTGGAACAGGGGTACGGCGGCGTAATTGTTACCCATGGAACGGATACCATGGCCTATACCGCCTCCATGCTCAGCTTTATGCTTTTGAACATCCCCATACCCGTGGTGATGACCGGCTCGCAGTACCCAATTGTTCGACCGGATTCGGATGGGAGGAAAAACCTTAAAGATGCGCTCATCGCGGCGCGGCGCATGGCGGGTGGGGTTTACGTATGTTTTGGCGGCTCGTTCATTTTGGGGTGCCGCGCGGTAAAAACACGCACGGTTTCAAGAAACGCGTTTGAGTCCATCAACTACCCCTACATCGGCACCGTGGCCAACGACGCGTATGTGGAGCTTTATCCGCACAGACCCAACGGAGAATTTCAATTTTTTGATGCCATCGACGAGCGCGTTGCACTCATCAAACTGATTCCGGGTACGAGCCCCGCCATTTTAGAAATGCTTTTGAATTGCGATGTAAAAGGCGTCGTCGTGGAGGCGTTCGGCCTTGGGGGCGTGCACAACTTCCGCCGCGATCACGCGGAAAGCATCAAAAAGCTTGTAAAAGGCGGCATACCGGTGGTTCTCACCTCGCAATGCCTTTATGAGGCCAGCACGCCTGATATTTACGAGGTCAGCCATGCCCTGCGCGAGGCGGGCGTCATCTCCGCCGCAGATATGACGACCGAGGCGGCCGTTACAAAGCTTATGTACGCGCTCGGCCACACGAAAGATCTTTTAGAGATACGCGCCAAAATGCAAACCGACCTGTGCGGCGAGCTTGGCGTGGTAGCGGGCGAATAGAGCAAGCAAAACTTAGCAAATATACCAATAGGCCGGTTGGACAATTTCCAACCGGCCTAATCAATTCAAAAAAGTCAAATGGGAATGCGCTATTTTTCAAGCCGTGTCCTAAGCTCGTCGAGGTTTTTCTCCATGCGTTTGATCTGCTGCAGCGTGTTTTCCCGCTGCTCAAACGTGAGCCCCTCAAGCATCGTGGTGAAGATCATCTCAAAATCGATGTCGCACCAGCGCGCGTACTCCTCGCCCTTTTTGGTGAGAAGGATGCGAATGCAACGCGAATCCTCCTTGTCGCGCATGCGCTTAAGAAACCCCGCGTTTTCAAGCCGCCGCAGGGAAACGCCGACCGATGCTTTGCTTATGCACAAAACCGTGGCAAGCTCGTTTTGCGTGGGGCGGTTAAGGCTTCTTACGGCAAACAAAAGCTGCGGCTGTCCGGGATACAGCCCATACTTACTCAACGTGCGCTGCATGCAGATAGAATAGGTGTGATCGAGCGCTTGAAATGCCCTAGAAAAATCGAGCGCGCTTGACTTTTCGCTCATAAGCGAACGCCTCCGAACCGTTTGTTTGTAAAGCTCATGCAATGAACAAAGCTTAAATACGCGTAGGTTTTGTGAATACTATATCATATGAGCGTTTTGGCGTCGAGCGCAAAACGGTGCGGCGAAAAACGGATTTGCGCGCATTTTGTCGATATGGTAAAATGTCCGCAAGCGTCCATGTTACGCTTAATTTTTATGCGCGTGCGGCCCTTGCCCTTTGGCCAAGCGCATATGCGCAAAATTACGGTAAAATAACAGCTTTATATAAGCCTTGAAAAGGAACGGAGATTGTTACATGGTCAACAGCAATGCCATTATGCGGCGTATGGAAGAGGAACTCAAAAGCCGTTATCAGATCGAGCTGCATGAGGCAAGCACGGTACAGCTCCACAATGCGCTTGGGGAGGCCGTCATGCTTGAAATCGCAAACGATTGGCGGGAAAGCAGGCGGGCGCACGAGCGCGTGCGGCGCGCGTACTACTTTTCTGCCGAATATTTGATGGGGCGGATGGTGTTCAACAACCTCTATTGTTTGGGTATCGTCGATGAAGTACGCGAGCTTTTGCGTGCGCGCGGCGCCGATCTTTATGCAATGGAAGACATTGAGGATGACGCGCTCGGCAACGGCGGCCTCGGAAGGCTTGCGGCCTGTTTTTTGGATAGCGCGGCATCCTGCGACATACCGCTTGAGGGTTATGGGCTTCGCTATAAGTTCGGCCTTTTCAAGCAGTATCTTGTGGACGGGTTTCAAGTGGAAAAAGCGGATGATTGGCAGCGCTTCGGCGATCCATGGAGCAGGCGGCGCGACGACAAAACCATCACCGTGGAATTTGCCGATCAAAAGGTGCTTGCCGTGCCCTACGATATGCCCATCATCGGCTACAAAACGCGCAACATCGGCACGCTTCGCCTGTGGCAGAGCGAACCCATAGAGGAGTTCGACTTCGCTTTGTTCAACGATCAAGAGTATGACCGCGCCATTGCCGCCAAGAATTCCGTGGAAGACATTACGCGCGTCCTTTATCCCAACGATAGCACCGATGCGGGTAAAAAATTAAGGCTGAAACAGCAGTACTTCCTTTCAAGCGCGTCGCTGCAGGACATTGTACGCCGCTATGTGCGCGTACGTGGTAGGGATTTTTCCGCGTTTGCGGCCCATTGCGCCATTCAGCTCAACGATACGCATCCCGCTGTTTCTATTCCGGAGCTTATCAGGCTTTTGATGAAGGAAGGGATGGATTTTGAAGCCGCGCTCGATGTGGCGCGCGAGAGCTTTCACTACACCAACCACACCATCATGGGCGAGGCGCTCGAAAAATGGGATGTGGAGCTTCTGAACAGCGTTATACCGGAAATCGGCGCCATCATCGTGCGGATCAACGAAGCGCTTCGCGGGGAGCTTTCCCGCGCGGGCATCAACGGCGAACACATGGAGCGCATGAGCATCATCTCCGGTGGGCAAATCCACATGGCGCGCCTAGCCTGCTATGTTTGCACCTACGTGAACGGCGTGGCGAAGATCCACACCGAAATTTTGAAAAACGATGTATTTAAGGATTGGTACGCGGTATATCCGGAACGATTCCGTAACATCACCAATGGCATCACCCAGCGAAGGTGGCTGGGGCTATGCAACCCCGAACTTACGGAGTTCCTCGCGGACAAAATAGGCGACGGCTTTTTGACCGACCTCAACGAAATCGCGAAGTTCCGCGAGCACATCGATGAGGACGCTGTGCGCCGCTTCAACGAGATCAAGCACATCAAAAAGAAGCAGCTTTCCGCCGTCATCAAGGAAAAAGAGGGGGTATCCATTCCGCCTTCGTTCCTGTTTGACGTGCAGGTTAAGCGTATGCACGAGTACAAACGCCAACTTTTGAACGCGTTTTCCATTGTGGATATTTACTTTGCGCTCAAAAACGGCACGCTGCACGACTTTACGCCCAC
>DLFZ01000125.1:0-7520 GCA_002482435.1 Christensenella sp. UBA7707 | reverse complement strand
GTTATCAAGTATGTCAACGAAGTGGCGAAGCTTGTAAACAACGACCCCGACATGCAGGATAAGCTCCGTGTGGTGTTCGTACAAAACTACAACTGTTCGTATGCCGAGCACATCATCCCTGCGGCGGATGTTTCCGAGCAGATTTCGCCCGCGGGCACCGAGGCGAGCGGCACGGGTAATATGAAGTTCATGCTCAACGGCACCGTTACGCTTGGCACCTATGACGGCGCAAACATCGAAATTGTGGAGCAGGCCGGAAAAGACAACAACTATATTTTCGGTGCGACCGTGGAAGACATTGCCCACGTGAAAAGCTCCTACAGCCCACGCGCTTTGTACGAAAACGACGCGCGCATCCGCCGCGTGATGGATACACTTGTGGACGGTACGTTCAGCGACGGCAACACGGGCAGCTTCCGTGAGCTGTATGACTCCATCCTCAACGGGGCAAGCTGGCACGCGCCGGATCATTACTACATTCTGCTCGATCTGCTGCCGTATATCGACGCTAAGCTCAGGGCAAACCGCGAATACCGTGACAGTTTGACGTTTGGACGTAAGTGCCTTTTGAACACCGTCGCCGCTGGCAAGTTTTCAAGCGACCGCGCCGTGAAGCAGTACGCCTCGGAGATATGGCATGTAGCAGGCGGCATCAAATAGACGCATACGGCAAAATATCGGAAGAACTTAAAAAAGCATCTCGAAAGAGATGCTTTTTGCATGAACCGAAATGTACGCTATCTCGCTACTTTTCCGTTTCCACCGAAACGCCTTGTGCGGTAAAAATAAGGTGGAGCGTACCCCCTAGGTCTGTACGGTAAACCTCCATGCCGCGTGAGGCGTAACGTTCAAGCGTTTCCGCGTGCGGGTGGCCGTAGTCGTTGCCCTCGCCGCAGGAGATTACGGCGATCTCCGGGTTCACCGCGTCCAAAAACGCGTCCGAGCTTGAGGTGCTCGAGCCGTGATGCCCCGCTTTAAGCACCGTCGCGCGCAAAACCTCCTCGGGATAAGTTTCGAGTATGCGTGCTTCCGCGGCTTTTTCGGCGTCCCCTGTGAGGAGGATGGAGGAATTGCCAAACGATATGTGCAGCACCACGCTCCAGTCATTCAGGTCATCCGCGTCGGCATCGTTTCCTTCGATGGGGGAAAGGATGCGCACGGTCACATCGTTGCTCCACGGGAGGTAGGTTTCTCCGCTTGCCTCGGCGCGCTTCACGGAAACGTCTTTTTCCTCAAGCGCGTCAAGCATTTTTTCAAAGGTTGAGGTGGTATGGGCAATGTCTGGCATGTAAAACGTGCCGATTTCGTAAGCGCGGATTACCTTGTACATCGCGCCGATATGGTCGCTGTGCGGGTGTGTGGCAACCACAACGTCGAGCTTTGTAACGCCCAGCGTCTTCAAAAACGCATCGATTGTCTCAAATTCACCCGCTTCGCCCGCATCCACCAGCATGGTTTTGCCGGTGGGGGAGCGAAGGAAGATGGAATCGCCCTGGCCGACATCAATGATATACATGTCCATTGCACCGAGCGTTGGCAACGCTTTAGATGGGCCGGGCGATGCGGCCGTCTCTTGTGTCGGAGAGGGCACGGAAGAAACCGGAGAGCTTTCACCGCCCGATGATGCCTGATATATGACGAACACAAAAAGCAGAAAAACAAGAACCGATACGATCGCCGAAAGCGTGCCTTTGGACTTTGGGGAGCGGCGTTTGCCGGACATAGGATTCACCTCACATAAACTTCCATATATTGTACACTACTATTTTATGAAATACTATACTTTGATGGAACGCGGCATATATCACGCGTCAACTTGACTTTGGACGCACAAACGCATACACTAAGGGATATCATTTTTGCCAAAGCTTCGGCATTATTTATTTTATACCGGCTTTTTGGAGGAATCATGTATGGACAACTTTGAAAAAATTCGCGCGATCATTCACCAGACGACTGGCATTCCCGAGGAACTTATTACGCCCGAATCTACCGCAGCACAGTTGAACATCGGTTCACTTGACATGACGGAGCTTCTGCTGAACGTAGAGGAGGAGTTCGACGTTATCATTGAACAGGAAAACGACATCGTGAGCGTAAAAGACATTATGCGGTGCCTCGAAATGTGCGTCGCGTAACAAACAGAAAACGTAAGCCGATAGCTCTGCCTGCCGCGTGCCGCGGCAGGCATTTTTTGCGCAATGTGCCACTAAAAGCGAAAACGTACCAAAAAACTTGATTTTTTTTGGCCGATTGTGTTTAATAGTAAAGTGGAGCACAAAATGTGGAAATGCTCATTTGTTGCGCGAAAAATTCGATATAATAATTAAGAGCGCAAACTGTTCCAAATTTGGAGGGGTGCTATGGCTGGCGCAATCATCGGTCTTTTATGCGGCGGAATAGAGCTTTACTTGCTGATGCGCGTCGTACAGGCGATTTCTCAGCCCAAACCCCGCATTCCGGTGGGCGTGCTGGTTCTGGCGAAGGTGGCGGTGCTGGTTGCGGCGTTTGCCGTGACGGTGCTTTTCTTTCGCAGTGAAATCCTCTATTGCGGCGTGGGTATAACGGTTGTGCTCATCGTCGGCTCCGTCGTCCTGTTCGCGAGGAACAACGCAAAACTCAGGCAAATCGAAGAAGAAAACAAACAAAAGGAAAACAACGAGGGAGGAAACGGCGATCATGCATGACGTATCGGTTTGGCGCATCGCTGTGATCGTTCTTTTGGCCGCACTGGGCGTGTTTATGTTCATCAAGATGAGCAAAATCAAGCCTGTCGAAAAAGAGGACGAGCATTACCAGGAAATCAAAGGCAAACGCGGAAAGTTCCGCAACATCGGCATGATCGCGCTATGGATAGCAAGCGGCCTGTTCTTCGGCATGTTTATGGAAAAATCCGAAGGGCTTCATGTTTCCATCAATGCGGAGCGTGTAAACCTTTTCGGCATCGACTTCAATTCTTCCATTCTCATAAGTCTTTGCGCGTCGCTTCTTGTTATTGTTGCGGCGGTTTTGATTCGCATTTTCGTGATACCGAAGTTTTCGGATCAACCCAAAGGGCTTCAGAACGTTCTTGAGATTTTGGTCGAAACGCTCGATGGCTACGTAAAGGAAAAAACCGGCATGGTCAACGAAAACCTTACCGCGTATTTTCTTTCGTTGGGCATTTTGCTCGTTGCGAGCGCGCTTCTTGAGCTTTTTAGCCTCCGTCCGCCCATTGCCGACCTTACGGTTACGGCTTCGATGGCGCTTGTTACGTTTGTGCTCATCAACTTTTACGGCATCCGCAAAAAAGGTGTCGGCGGCAGGCTCAAGCAGCTTGCGCAGCCGATGGCCATCGTTGCGCCATTTAAGTTTTTGTCCGACATCGCCGTTCCTATATCGCTTGCCTGCCGACTTTTCGGCAACATGCTCGGCGGTATGATCGTAATGCACCTTCTCTATATGGCGCTCGGGGCGTTCGGTGTAGGTATTCCTGCGGTGGCGGGGTTGTTCTTCAACGCTTTCCATCCGGGCATCCAAATTTACATCTTCATAACGCTTTCGCTTACCTTCATCGGCGAAGCCGTGGAGGATCCGGAAGGGGAGCACCACGATGCGCAGCCGCACGGGCAGAAGGCGTAGCAACGGGCTTTTAAAAAAGTACAAAAACGCTATTCAATAGAAAACGATTGGAGGAAACAAGTTTATGGAAACAGGTCTTATCGCCATCGGCGCAGGTATTGCCGTACTCACGGGTTTGGGTGCTGGCATCGGCATGGGTATCGCAACCGGTAAAGCTGCAGAAGCGACCGCCCGTCAGCCCGAGGTAACGGGCAAAATCAACTCCGTGCTCATCCTTGGCCTTGCGCTTACGGAATCCACCGCAATTTACGGCTTCGTGACCGCTCTTATGATCATGTTCACGATGGGCGCCTAAAAGGCGCTTAGGGAGGCGTTGTATGGAATTTAAACTAATCGATTTTATCATATACATCCTCAACCTCGTGGTGTTCTTCATCGTTTTGCGGTCAATCCTTTATAAGCCCGTCAAAAAGTTTTTGAAGGAGCGCGAGGAAAAGATCAAGGCGCAGCACGAAGGAGCGAAGTCCGAGCTTGAGAGTGCAAAGGCCGAGAAGCAGCAGTATGAGGAGCTTCTGAGCAATTCGCGCACCGAAGCGGGAAAATTGCTCGATCAAAGCCGCAGCGATGCTGAGAAGAGCGCGGGGGAAATTATTAAACAGGCGCAGGAGCAGGCCAGGCGCATCCTTGAGGAAGCGCGGGAGAGGGCTGCCGCCGAGCGCGCGGAAGCGCTTGCGGGCGTTCGCGGCGAAGCGGCGAACATCTCTTTGGAGCTTGCATCCAAGGTTCTTGCGCGTGAAGTAAGCGCGAAGGACAACGCGCGTATCATTGAAGAGTACTTCAGCAAGGTGGGCTGAATATGGCGCTGAAAGGTATGCTTTATGTTGCAGGCCCCTTTGATCAACCCGAGATCGACAAGGTCACGGAGCATTTTACGCGCCTCTTAGGCCAGCCCGTCGCGTTTGAAGTGAAGCGCGATGAAAAACTCATCGGCGGGTTTCTCGCGATGGTGGACGGCAAGGTCTACGACTCCAGCATAGCGGTACAACTCAAAGATCTTGGCCGCTATATGCTTGACAAGGAGTAATGCACATGTATGATTTGGGCATAAACGCGAAGGAAATCGGCGCTTATCTCAAGGGAAGGCTGGAAAGCTACGAGGCCAAACCCGTTGTATACGAGTACGGCACCGTAGGTTATGCGGGCGACGGCGTTGTGAAAATTTCGGGCCTCGCGAGGAGCCACTACGGCGAGCTCGTGGCGCTTGACAACGACGTTTACGGCATGGCGATGGACCTTGAGCTTGGCGGCGTTGGCGCGGTACTTCTCAACGGCGTTAACGAGGTGCAGGTAGGTACCCGCGTGCGCGGCACGGGCAGGGTGGTGGAGGTTCCCGTCGGGGAGGAGCTTTTGGGGCGCATTGTGAACCCCTTGGGCATCCCGCTGGATGGCCGTCCTTTGCACGCAAAGGAATATTACCCCATTGAGCGTCCAGCACCCGCCATCATCGACAGGGAAAAGGTAAACGAACCGCTGCAAACCGGCATTCTCGCCATTGACAGCGTTATCCCCATCGGCAAGGGCCAGCGTGAGTTGATCATCGGCGACCGCCAAACAGGCAAGAGTACCATTGCGGTCGATACCATCATCAACCAAAAAGACAAAAACGTTGTCTGCGTTTACGTTGCCATCGGCCAAAAGGTATCGTCGGTCACAAGGCTGCATGAAACCTTGATGGCCTACGGTGCCATGGATTATACCGTAATCGTTTCCGCAACCGCGAGCGATTGCGCCGCCATGCAGTACATCGCCCCCTATGCGGGCTGCAGCATTGCGGAAAGCTTTATGGCAAAGGGCAGGGATGTGCTGATCGTTTACGATGATCTTAGCAAGCACGCCGTCGCTTACAGGGCGATGTCGCTGCTTTTGAAGCGCCCCCCGGGACGCGAAGCCTACCCCGGCGACGTTTTTTATTTGCACAGCAGGCTTCTCGAGCGCTCCGCGCATTTGAGCAAGGCTCTGGGCGGCGGTTCGTTGACGGCGCTTCCCATCGTGGAAACCATGGCCAACGATATTTCCGCTTACATCCCCACAAACGTAATTTCAATTACCGACGGCCAGATCTACCTTGAGTCGGAGCTTTTCCACGCGGGTGTTCGTCCGGCGGTCAACATTGGCCTTTCGGTTTCACGCGTGGGCGGTTCCGCGCAGAAAAAGGCCATGCGCAAAGTGTCGGGCAAGCTTAGGCTTACGCTCGCGCAGTACAGGGAGCTTATCATTTTCTCCCAGTTTGGCGCGGACATCGACCCGACGACAAAAAAAGTCATCGACAAGGGCGCGCGTTTGCAGGAAACCCTCAAGCAACCGCAGTCGACCCCGTATAAAATGTCGGAACAGGTGTGCCTGCTCATGGCGGCGATGGGCGATTATCAAAGCCATGTGCCGCTCAACCGCATCCGCGAGTTCAACAGCGGCCTTTTGGCGCGGCTTCGCACGGTATGTCCGGAACAGCTAGGCGAGCTTGAAACCACCGGCAGCTTTACCGATGAGCTGCAAGCTACGCTCAACAAAGCCATCGAGGAATACGCCAAGGGCTTTAAGGCGGTGTAACCATGCCTGCCATCACCGACATCAAGTATCACATCCGAAGCGTTAAGCAGACGCGGCAGATCACAAACGCCATGTATTTGATCTCCGCGTCGCGCATGCGCCGTGCCGTGAAGCGCATTGAGCAGAACAGGGCATATTTCAACCATGCCGCTCAAACCGTGCGCGACATATTGGCGCACAGCGGGAGCGATGCGGTGCATCCGTATCTGCAAAAACGTCAGGGCGCAAACGCCGCGTTTCTTGTGATCGCGGGCAACAAGGGGCTTGCGGGAAGCTACAACCACGATGTTTTGGGACTTGCCGAAAAAAGCATTCGCTCCGAAAACGCAAAGAAGATTTTTGTCGTGGGTGACATGGCGGCCAATACGCTCAAAAAGCATGGCTTCACGGTGGACGACAGCCTTGTTCACATGGGCGATAACCCAAGCATCGCGCAGGCGAGAAGGCTTGTTTCCACAATCACCGACATGTACGACGCGAGGGAGATCGACGAGTTCCATGTGGTGTACACGCGGTTTTACAACTCGCTGCACCGCGAGCCGGTCGATACGGTGCTTTTGCCTGTGGAGCTTTGCTCGCTCATCAACGAATGCGAAGTCCCTTCACCGGAAAGCTTTTCCATGCTCTACGACCCGTCGCCCGAAGAGGTGCTCAATGTGCTTGTGCCACAGCTTCTTGTGGGCTATGTGTACGGCGCATTGGTGCACGCAAACGCAAGCGAAAACTCTGCACGTATGACGGCCATGGAAAACGCCACAAACAGCGCGGATGAAATGATCGAAAAGCTAACCGTACAGTACAACGGCATGCGCCAGCTCAATATAACCAACGAATTGGCTGAAATCGTCGGCGGTTCGTCGACGTTCAGAGAAAAAGGGTGATTCTATGGCGGAACAACGCAATCGAGGCACACTCATAAAAATCGCGGGTCCGGTAATGGACGTACGCTTTCCGGAAGGGCAGGAGCCGCGCATCCATGCGCTTTTGTTTACCGAAGGCGACCACGAGGTACACATGGAAGTTGCCATGCAGGTATCCCCGGGCGTAGTGCGCGCCGTATCGCTTGAGGCGACGGAGGGGCTTTCCTGCGGCATGCCCGTGGTGGACACGGGCGAAGGCATTACCGTTCCTGTGGGCGAAAGCGTACTGGGCAGGGTAATCGACTCGCTTGGCAGGCCCATAGACGGCAAAGGCGAGATAAGCGGCAAACGCTGGGAAGTTCACCGCGAGGCGCCGCCGTTTGTACAGCAAAAGCCGGCGACCACGCTGTTTGAAACGGGCATCAAGGTGGTAGACCTTCTTGCGCCGTATCCCGTCGGCGGCAAAATTGGCCTGTTCGGCGGCGCGGGCGT
>DLFZ01000037.1 GCA_002482435.1 Christensenella sp. UBA7707 | reverse complement strand
AAGCTGTGGCAAACCATTTACAGCGAATGGGCACCGCAGGCGGACTATGAGCTTGTTCCCGGCTACGAAATCGAGCTTTATACCGAGGGCAACCCGCAAAGCGCCGACTATGTAAGTGAAATTTGGCTGCCGGTAAAAGCGAAATAACCGTTATACTTAAAACTTTAAGGCGCGGTACCGAAAGCGGCATCCGCGCCTTGCTTTTTGTGCTACAATGAAAGCGTAAATTTCCTTTCGGGAGGCTTTTATGAAACGTGCGCAAACCCTTGAAATCCGCCTCGAACGACCCGAAGAATACCGTGCCGTAGAGGAACTGACCCGCGAGGCGTTTTGGAACGTGCATGTGCCCGGCTGCAACGAACATTACCTTGCGCACATCCTCCGTACGCACGCGGATTTTCTCCCCACGCTCAATTTTGTTGCTTATAAAGACGGCTTGCTCGTAGGCAACATCATGTATACCCGCGCCAAGGTGGTTCTTGGCGACGGCGCGGAACACGTCATGATTTTGTTCGGGCCGGTGAGCGTGCTGCCGCAGTACCAAAGCCAAGGCGTCGGAAGTGCGCTCATCCGTCATTCGCTCGACGAGGCGCGGCGGCAAGGGTACAAGGCAGTGTTTCTTTACGGTGACCCCAAATACTATTGCCGCTTCGGCTTCCTCCCCGGGGAGCATTACGGCATTGCGACCGAGCAAGGCAATTTCCACCCCGCGCTTCAGGCGCTCGAGCTTGAAACGGGCGCGCTTGAAGGCATTTCCGGCAGGCTTTTTGAAAGCGCCGCTTACAACATAAACGAAGCAGACGCAAGCGCGTTTGACAAAACCTTTCCGCCAAAGGAAAAGTTCGTTACCGAAAGCCAACGGGAGTTTGCGCGCCTCGCGGGGCTTCCCGTTCCCGAGTAAGGAGAGAAGCGGTGCATTTTAAAGACGCGAAGGGCATCCTTTCCCCGACCAACGGCGTCAATTTTTACAGGGGCTGCACGCATGGCTGCATTTATTGCGACTCGCGCAGCCTTTGCTACAACATGCAACACGATTTTGAAGATATTGAAGTCAAACAAAATGCCCCTGCGCTTTTGGACGATGCGCTTTCAAGAAAACGCGAGAAGTGTATGGTATCGACCGGCGCGATGACGGACCCCTATCTTCACGCGGAAACGGAGCTTCTTCTTACACGCCGCTGTTTGGAGGTTATCGAGCGGCGCGGCTTCGGGCTTGCCATACAGACAAAATCGAGCCGCTGCCTGCGCGACCTAGATTTGTTCAAAAGCATAAACCAAAAAGCAAAATGCGTGGTGGAGATGACGCTCACCACCTTCGACGAGGCGCTTTGCTCCATCGTGGAACCCTACGTGAGCACCACGCGCGAGCGGTTTGAAACGCTCATAACCTTAAAGGAAAGCGGCATACCCACGGTGGTATGGCTTTCGCCGTTTCTCCCCTTCATCAACGACACGGAGGAAAACCTTAGAGGACTTCTCGACTACTGTGTGAAAGCGGGCGTAAAGGGGATTCTTTGCTTTGGCATTGGCTTAACGCTTCGCGACGGCAACCGTGAGAACTTCTACAAAATGCTCGACAGGCACTTCCCCGGCTTAAAGGAAAGGTACATCAAAACCTACGGCAGCGCCTATGAGGTGCGAAGCCCCAACCATGCCCCGCTCATGCGGCTCGTGCAGGAAACCTGCGCCGCACACGGCATTG
Organism: Christensenella sp. UBA7707; assembly: GCA_002482435.1. Classification (GTDB taxonomy): domain Bacteria; phylum Bacillota; class Clostridia; order Christensenellales; family CAG-138; genus UBA7707. The sequence continues at coordinate 1,875 of DLFZ01000037.1, read as the reverse complement.
TTTGCGATACAAACGAGGTGTTTTCCTACCTCCACACGCTCGAACCCAAAGCAGAGCAGCTGCGGCTTTTTTAAAGGCGCTTAGGTTTATGGGTAAAAACATAGGGTGTGGCTTTTATCAGCCACACCCCGTTTTTCATTTATATTTATTCCTGCTCTGCGCCGTGAAGCCCAAGCTTCTTTCGTAAGGCCTTGGCGGTCGGCGTGGCGGCAAGGCCGCCCCTCGCGGTTTCCCTTAAGTCGCTGTTCATAAGCCTGCCCACGTTTTTCATGGCGATAACCACCTCGTCAAACGGGATAACGCTTCTTATGCCCGCAAGCGCAAGGTCGGCGCTCAAAAGCGCGTTTGCGGCACCGATGGCATTTCTTTTGATGCAAGGGCATTCCACAAGCCCCGCAACTGGGTCGCACACAAGGCCCATCACATTTTTGAGCGCAATGGCCGCTGCGTGAATCGCCGCCTCAGGCGTTCCGCCCGAAAGCTCCACAAGCGCTGCCGCCGCCATGGCCGCCGCGCTTCCGGTTTCGGCCTGGCAACCGCCCGAAGCGCCCGAAATGGAAGCGTTCGTCGCGATGATCGCGCCAATCGCACCGGCGGTGTAAAGAGCGTTGATGAGCATTTCATCGTCCCACGAAAAATCCTCAGCGCAGGTCAAAAGGGTGCCCGGCAGCACGCCGGACGCACCGGCCGTAGGCGCGGCCACAATTTTACCCATAGAGGCGTTTACTTCGAGAACCGCCATGGATGCTGCCGCCGCGCGGCTTGTGCGGCTGCCGCAAAGCGCCTTGTCGGCATACGCGTACAAAAGCTCCGCATCGCCGCCCATAAGGCCGCTCACGGTCACCTGGGTATCCCTTAGGCCGATCAACACGCTGTGGCGCATGGTCAAGAGGTTCTTTCTCATTTCCTCGTGCAGCGTTTCCGCGTCGTGCTCCTCGCGCTCGAGCTCGCTTTTAAGCATAACGGCGGAAATGGGCAGGTTTTCCTGCTTGCAAAGTGCAAGAAGCTCCTCGCCCGTGCGAAATTCGTAACTCATAGGGTTTTCACCTCCGTGATTTCGCTGCACCAGTCATTGATCAAATCCTTGGTGCGCTGCGGTACAGGCGTATCCGTTTCAATGATCATGTAAGCGTCCTGCCGCCTCGCATGGCGGAACACGCGCATGAACGCAACGTTGATCTGCTCCTTGGCGAGGATGCCAGTTACGTTGTTGATCACGCCGGGTACGTCGTGGTGGCGAATTACAAGCGTGGGATATTCACCAGTGAACTTAAGCTTCATGCCGTTGAGCTCCGTAACGAGGATGTTGCCCCCGCCGACCGAAGCACCCACAAGCTCGGAAACCTCACCTTTGGAGTTTACGGTTTTGATGCGCGCGGTGTTGGGCTGCTCAACAGGTTCGTCGCTGAAGATGATGCGCACATCCACCCCGCGCTCCTTTGCAAGCTCAATGGAAACCCGAAGGTTTTCGTCATCCGGCTCCATGCCTAAGATTCCCGCTACAAGCGCCTTATCGGTGCCGTGCCCGCGTCCAGTTTCCGCAAAAGAGCCGTAAAGCGTAAGCTCCGCACGCTTTACATCGCCGCCCGCGAGCTTCCACGCCACATGCGCAAGCCGCGCCGCGCCCGCCGTGTGCGAGCTCGAAGGGCCGATCATGCGTGGTCCGATGATGTCAAACACACTGAAGTTCTGCATTGTTTACCCCTTAAATATTATCCCCGTTTTGCGGGGAAGTTCTCATGTTTCAAACGGCGGCACAACCGCAAGGCTTTTGCCGTTCAGGTACGAAAGCAAAGAGCCCTTTTCAAAACGGAAGGTGACGCGCACCGCGCAAAGGTACAGCACTTTGGCGTTTTGCGAGCGGTTGAAGGCAAA
>DLFZ01000120.1:8569-9128 GCA_002482435.1 Christensenella sp. UBA7707 | reverse complement strand
CACCGTATTGTCGAATGAAACCTGCCCGGCCTGCGTATCCATCGTCATCTTATAGCTGACCGTGCCGCCATCGCTGCTCACATCGGAAACCGCTATATTGCTCGCTTCAATGCCTTCATATATATTTTTGTTGCGCGCAATATAGTCGTCTTTGGACATGGTGGCATTTTCACTGACGTAGCTGAACATCTTCTCATAGTCATGCTCGTTGAGGGCTGTTACATATGCCCGCAACACTTCCTCGAGAAGAGCCGATTCGGCAGGCTCCGTTGATTCGGCACTCACCCCGGATGGCATCGGAGCGGGCAAAACCGCATCGGCGGCGCAGGCAGCTGATAATATCAGCACACAGTATATCAAGACAATGAAGATGAGGCCTTTCTTTCTCAACTTACTCTCTCCTTATCTCATATTCTTGGACTTGTCCATGATTTCCATATATTATACTTCATAACTCATTTAAACTCAAATGGTGATTGTCATACCGTCAGCAAACGATTTCGATGAAATAAATCAGCCATCCCCGACACATCGAAGCTTGTCACAAGAGATGGCTGAA
>DLFZ01000120.1:5074-8535 GCA_002482435.1 Christensenella sp. UBA7707 | reverse complement strand
AGAACCGGTAGCGTTTTTCCACCGCGTCCTTATAGAGCGACAGCGTGCGCCCGCGCCCCGCGAATGCGGAGACCAGCATGATGAGCGTGGATTCGGGCAGATGGAAGTTGGTGATGAGCGCGTCTACCGCCTTAAAGCGGTATCCGGGGGTAATGAAAATACCCGTCCAGCCGCTTTTTGCGTGGACGAAGCCACTGTCGTCGGTTACGCTTTCGAGCGTGCGGCAGGAGGTGGTGCCTACGCAAAACACGCGCCCGCCCGCGGCGCGCGCCGCGTTGATGGTGCTTGCGGCATCGGCGCTTACTTCAAAATATTCCTCGTGCATATGGTGCTCTTCCACGTTTTCCGCTGAAACAGGGCGGAAGGTGCCAAGCCCAACATGCAGCAGCACATCCACCGTCTGTACGCCCAGTGCCGCAATTTGCTTTAAAAGCGCGTCGGTAAAATGGAGCCCGGCTGTCGGCGCGGCAGCGGAGCCGCGTTCGCGCGCGTACACCGTTTGGTAACGCTGCGCGTCTGTAAGGCGCTCGGTGATGTACGGTGGCAGAGGCATTTCACCTGCACGGTCAAGCACCTCTTCAAAAACGCCGTCGAACAGCATTTCCACAATGCGCCCGCCGCCCTCGGTTTCCTCGAGAATGCGCGCACTTAACTCGTCGTTGATCCGGTAGACAAGGCCCTTTTTGGCGCGCTTACCCGGGCGGACAAGCGCTTCCCAGCGCGTTTGATCGATGCGCTTGAGAAGCAAAAATTCCATGACCCCGCCGGTATCCTCGCGCACGCCGTGAAGGCGGGCGGGGATTACGCGGGTCACATTTCGTACGAGTACGTCGCCCGCGCGAAGATAGCCTAGTATATCGGTAAACACAAGGTCATTTATGGCTTTCTCCCGCTTGGAATATACCAGAAGGCGCGAGGCGCTGCGGTCTTCAAGCGGCGTCTGCGCGATCAGCTCCTGCGGAAGGTCATAGTAAAAATCACTGGTTTTCAAAGCAACAACGGCTCCTTTTGGCGGCTTTCGCACGCCATGCTGATTATAAGGGAAACGCGGCCTGTTTGCAAGTTTTGCGGGGCGTTGCGCCTTTTCCTATAGAAAGCGCGGCAGCAAAACCGAAAAATACGCTTTTTACCCCTCTATGAACACGCGCACAAAACGGTTTTTGCCCCGCTTGAGCACAAAGGATGTTCCTTGGGGAACGGGTGCATCGGGCATTTCCAAAAGTGCGCTGTCGAGGCGGATGCCTTTCCCTACAATGAGCCTTCGCGCCTCGGAGTTGGAGGCGGCAAGCCCCGAAAACCTTACAAGTTCCGCCATATTTCTAGGGCGTTCGCTAAGAACAATCTCTTCCATGATCTCGGGCGCTTCGCCCGCCGCTACGCTAAGGTAGCGCGCTTTTGCTTGAAGCGCCTCCTCCTTGCCGCAGTACATGGTTACGATGGTATCCGCGTAAAGCGCGTGTGCCGCGGGCATGTCGCTTTCCATGAGCGAGGCGTAATCGGAGGGTATAAGGTCGGTCGTAAGGCGAAAGTAATCGGCAAGGAGCGCATCGGGCACGCGCATGCACTTTTGATACATGTCCGCGGCGGGCTCGCCAAGCCCAATGTAGTTGTTGAGCGACTTGCTCATTTTTTCCGTGCCGTCCAAGCCGATCAGGAGCGGGAAGGTGATTACATCCTGCGCATCCTGCCCGTAATCACGCTGAAGCGAGCGGCCGACGAGCAAGTTGAAGGTTTGGTCGCTCCCGCCAATCTCTATATCCGCATGGAGGGCGACCGAGTCGTACCCCTGCATGAGCGGGTAAAAAAGCTCGTGAAGCCCGATGGGGGAGCCTTCTTTGTAGCGCGAGGAAAAATCGTTGCGCTCAAGGATTTGCGCAAGTGTGAATTTGCCCGCAAGCTTCAATACGTCTTCAAAGCGCAATGCTTTGAGCCAGTCCGAATTGTAGACGATGCGCGTATGCTGCGGGTCGAGTATTTTTGTGACTTGTTCAAAGTATGTTTTTCCGTTCTCGCGTGTTTGTTCAAAGCTCAGCGGCGGGCGCGTTTTGCTCTTGCCCGAGGGGTCGCCGATCATGGCGGTAAAATCACCGATCACAAAGATCACCTCATGGCCAAGCCGCTGCAAAAGCCGAAGTTTACGCAGCACTACCGAATGCCCAAGGTGAAGATCGGGCCTTGTGGGGTCCGCGCCAAGTTTTACGCTGAGCTTTTTACCGCTCGTAAGCTTTTTAAAAAACGCCTCTTCCGATACGATGTCCACTGCATCCCGCCGGATGATGTCGAATACCTCGCGTGCTTCCATAATTGCCTCCTTGTTTTAATGTTTTGGGAAAATAAAAAAGGCGGCTCGAGCGATAGGCTCGAGCCGCCTTGCCGTAAAGCGTCAGCGCGCTTTCGGCAACAGCAACCCAAGCCTATGCGAATAAGCGTAGGCATAATAGGAAGCGCTGCACATAAAAACGCGGTTTTGCAACATTTTAATGGTCTCCGGTTTGGTGTTTTTAGTATTCTACCCACCTGTAGGGGAAAATGCAACACAGCGGCGGGCAGAAAACCCCGTTTTGAAAGAATATATTCTTTTTTCCAGTGACTTTGCGGAAAAATAAACACCTTAGCCACGGTAGACACCAACAAGAATCTCAACATCGATGGTGATTTCGTGAATGTCTTCGGTTTTGAGCTTCGCCTTATCTACACCGAACATCATCGGTGTAAGGGTAAGAAAGTCAAAAAGCTGTTCACGCGTTAGGGGAAAGGTGTTTTTTACGCGCACGCGCTCAACTGTGCTCAGATAGCCCTCGAAATGATCCGCCACGCGCGCGGGGGAGTAGGCGCTGCTTTTGAGCTGCTCGGCCGCCGCTTGCCTTATTTCTGTTAGGTAATGCTCGCCGGGAACGGCCTTTACAACGATGCCGTTTTGCTTTAAAACGCGGCGAAACTCCGCGTAGTTTGCGGGTGAAAAAATGTTGAATACGGCGTCCACGCAGCCGTCCTTAAGCGGTATGCGGGAAAGATCGGCCACCAACCACTTCACGTCGTTGCCGCCACGCGCTGCAAGGTGAATGGCGTCTTTTTCAATGTCGAGGCCGAAAACTTCCGCTTCTTCTCCGAAAAACCGACGGATGCCGAGCGCATAATAGCCCTCGCCGCAGCCCGCGTCCACAAGCACGGGAGCTGTGGTGCCGATGTACCGCGCGGCAGCCTCGCAAAGCGCCTGAAGAGGCGTTTCGTAAAAGCCCGCGAGAAACGCCCTTTGGCGGCTTTCAAAAAGTGCCGCTTCGTACATGCGGTGTTTTTTTTGCGGCGCAAAATTCACATAGCCTTTTTTGGCAACGTCAAAGCAATGCCCCCTTGCGCAAACAAGGCTTGCGCCGTTTTGAGGCGCGAGCGCATTGCCGCAGAGCGGGCAGCCAAGAAGCGGCGCGATTTTTTCAAATTTTCGGATGCCGCTTTCGCTCATG
>DLFZ01000120.1:185-5038 GCA_002482435.1 Christensenella sp. UBA7707 | reverse complement strand
AAATTATACCTTATGTAAGGGTGCAAGGCAAACGCTTAAACGGGGGAGTCGGCGCGCTCAAGGGGAATGGCTTGATCTAAAAAACACAACAAACCGCGGCCATCGACCTAAAAGGGGAGGCGGCCGCGGTTTTGCTGTTTTCATAAAAACATTATTGCTCGTCGGTTATGCTCATGGAANNAGGCGGCCGCAGTTTGCTGTTTTTATAAAACGCTATTGCTCACCGTTTATGCTCATGGAAACGAGCGCAAGCTTGAACTGCGGCGTAAAGCGCGGGTTTTGAAGTACGCGCGCATAATTTTCCGCGCTGTTTTTAAAGTGTGTGTTGATCGCTTCGATGCAGGCTTCGCGGTTGCCGTTTATAAGCGCGTTGTAGATGGCCGCATGCTCCTTGTTTGCTTCCGCGCGGCGCTCGGGCAGCACGGAGTTGAGCCAGCGCGCGCGTGCAATCTGTAAGCGCATCCGCTCGGAAATTTCAAGAAGCCGTCGGTTGCCTGCCATTTCTATGATTGCGGCGTGAAACAGGTCGTCGTATTTGTAGCTTTGAAAAAGGTCGTCTGCCTGGCTAAGCTTTTTATAAAGGTCGGTAATCCGCTCCTTTTCGGAGCGCATGAGCATGCCTCGGTTCATAATGCTGTTCACCGCGGCGTTGCTTATGGAAATTCGTACTTCGCAAATCTCCACAATATCTTCCACGGTAATGGGCGAAACCTGTACGCGGCTGTTTTTCATTTCCAAAAGCCCGTCCGCAAGCAAAAGCATAAACGCTTCGCGTACGGGGGAGCGGCTCATGGAAAGCTGCTGCGAGAGCATATTGTCCGAAAGCACGGTTCCCGGGCAGAACTCAAATGTAAGAATTTTGTCCTTGATGTACTGATACGCATGTTGAACATGCGGCCCCTTTTTCCTAGCCATATTTCCCCATCCAAAACAGCTTTAATCATGAGAATTGCTTTGCGAAAATAATAATCGTTTTTCCATGTTATGTCAATCCGCGAGGCAAAGAAGTTTCAATATACTTTCTAAAATCAGTGCAATGTTTAAATCTTGACAGGACTAAAACATAAAAACCCGCGCAATGCTTTGCAACGCGCGGGTTTTTATGAAAAAAGCTTAATCTATTGTGTGCGCGTGCAGTCCCGTTTTTCCTCATCCGGCAAATCGAGCGCAAGCGTGCCGCCGGGATTCATGATGTTGTTGGGGTCAAAATGCCGCTTAAGCGTGCGGTAAAGTTCCATTTCATTGCGTCCGACCTGCGCTTCAAGCCATGGTGCGGTCATCTTCCCGATGCCATGGTGGTGGCTCATGGCCGCGCCGTAACGCTGAATGTTGTCGAGGATCATCCCCTGATAAGCAAGGTATTCGGGAATTTCATCGATCTTTGCGATGAAGATGAAGTACAAATTGACGCCCTGCGGGTAAAAATGCGACATGTGCGTCATATGGATGGCATGCTCCCTGCTTTTGCATTCCTTGCGAACACCCTCATACACCTCCATGAAATTGTCCCAGTTGACGGAGCATTCGAGCGTATCCATCATCAATCCGAAATCGCCCATATCCTCGCGAAGATAGGGGTCGGTAAACCTGCCGTGTTCCCAGCTTTTGCAAACGATGCCTGTCGTGTACATGGCGTGATACTTGCGGCAGATCTTTTTGATTTGGCGAAACACGTTTTTGGAAAAATGTTTTTCGCCCTCGGTAAAACCGAGCATCAGGCAGCGTTCGCCGTCCATGTAGCCGCCAAGCTTCATGAGCGTATCGAGCGGTGTACCCGCAACGCCGTAAAGATGCATGGCAACGGAGGTTTCCTCGGGGTCGGAAAGGCGGAACACAGAGGGGAAGCCAAACTCGCCCTGCATCACTTCGCGCGCGGCGTTTACGCCGTCTTCCCAGTTTTTGAACACGAAGCTGAAGCGGCAGCGGTTTTCCGGCATGTATTTGAAAACGCGAAGCGTAACGTGCGTCAGCACGCCAAAAGCACCTTCGCTGCCCATCATGATCTCATCGATGGAAGGGCCGGTAGCGTTGGCAGGGTACATGTCGCTTTTGATGATGCCCCCGGGTGTCGCGTACTCTTGGCTAAGCACGATGTCCTCAATTTTGCCGTAATAGCTTGAGTTTTGACCCGCGCCGCGCGTTACCACCCAGCCGCCTACACAGGAATATTCGAAACTCTGCGGGAAATGTCCGCAGGTGTACGCGCGTGAAGCGCCGAATTCCTTTACCGCGTTGTTGAGCACCTGCTCAAGCTGCGGCCCGCTCATACCGGATTCCACCGTGATGGTTTGCATCCGCTCGCTGAAGGAGATCACCTTGTTGAAATGCTGCCGCAAGTCGAGTTGCACGCCGCCTTTTACGCATTCCACCCCGCGCGTTACGGAGGAGCCGCCGCCATACACATAAAGGGGGATAAGCTGCTCGTTGCAATAAGCGACGATCTTTTCAATCTCCTCTTTGCTGCGCGGGTACAAAACCGCATCCGGAAGGTTTTCCACGATTCCTTCGCGAAGGCGCATAGCATCGAGCATCGTTTTGCCATATGCCGTTTTGAGGCGCGTCAGCTCGTCGAGCTTCACGTTTTCCGACCCAACGATCTCCTCAAAAACGCTGATTTGCCCGGGGGAAAGCTTGGTGGGGATGTTGAGCTTTACTTTCTCGAGGCCGGTTTTGTACTTGGTTTTAAAGTCGTCATCCGTCAGGCCGAAGTTTTCCTTCATAAGCCTGTAAAGTCCTTTTTTAGGCGCCTTAAAGGTGTTGGGGTCGCCCCATTTCAAAATGGCGCGGTAGGTATCCTCGGGCGCAACCTCGTGATACCATGCGGGGGTAAATTCCTGCGTCTTTTTTGCCATGCCGTTTTCCTCCCTTGTTTGTTTAAAGGTTGCTGGTTGCCACGAGCCGCGCGCCGCATACATCGGGCAGTATGGTTTCACCCGCCGTCACATGCCGCGCAACAAGCACACCGTTGATGATGCGCATCGCCTCAAACATGCGGTCTTTTTCAATTTCTCCCATGGTTTTTACGCTAAGGCGCGGTGTGTCTGCAAACGCGGTCGCCACGGTTGTTGTGAGACTTCGGGTGGGGTTGTTGATCTCCGTCTTTGCAAACGCAACGCCGCGCTTGCATTGTGCGCCGGAAACCGCAATGCCGCTTTCCGTTTGCGCAACGCTCAGTTTGCAGCCGTTGGGGCATACGATACAGGTCATTTCCTTCATGTTCGCACCTCCAAATGAACCGATTGTACAACACCGTTTTCTTTTGCATCCACATGGATTACTGCCATTTCAGCGGGAGACAGCCTTTGAAAACGGTAGGTTTTTGCTGCGCCGTTCTGAAACACAAGCTCGACCGACGCATTTTTTACGTCATGGCGGCTTCTCAACGCAAGCATCATATTGCCCAGTGAGGATTCGTCCGTAAACTGCGGTACGACGCACAAAAAGTCCTCTTTTCGATAAGCAAGCGGCGTCAACATACGGTTGTGCGTCGCATCGTAAAGTGCGGCGGCTGCGCCCGCTTTAGCAGCGCCTTCCGATACATAGTCAACAAGGTCATGTACCGCAAGCGCGTTGCCGCAGCAAAATACCCCGGGAACGCTTGTCATAAAATTCTGGTCTACAAACGGCCCTTTGGTGGCGGGGTCAATTTCTACCCCCAGACTTTCTGCAATCTCATTTTCCGGAATCAGCCCGACGGACAATATGAGCGCGTCGCCGTCGATGCGCTGCTCGCTACCCTCGATGGGGCGCATGTTCTCGTCCACACGGCAAACCTCAACGCCCTGTACGCGTTCGCTGCCGAACACGCGCGTCACGGTGGAGGAAAGGTGAAGGGGAATGGAAAAGTCGTTAAGGCATTGGGCGATGTTTCGGGCAAGCCCACTTGGCTCGCTTTTTGCCTCGTACACGCCAAGCACCTTCGCACCCTCGAGCGTTAGCCTACGCGCCATGATAAGGCCGATGTCGCCGCTGCCTAAGATCACACAGCTTTTTGTTGGCAAACAGCCCATTACGTTCACAAAATACTGCGCCGTGCCGGCGGTCATAACGCCCGCGGGCCTGTCGCCGTGGATGGACACCTGTTTTGCGGTGCGTTCGCGGCAGCCGCAGGCGAGGACAAGGGCCTTGCAGGATACTTGCCGCATCCCGCCTTGGGTTTGGAGCTCCAACGAAAAGCCGCTTTCTTCTTTTTCTGCGGCACACACAAATGCGGAAAAAAGGGATTCCGCGCCCGCGTTTTGTGCCTGCTCAAGGCACTTAAGCGCGTATTCAGGGCCGGTGAGCCGCTCGCCGAAATGCAAAAGCCCAAACCCGTCGTGGATGCATTGCTTGAGAATGCCGCCTGCCTTTTGCTCACGCTCTATTACGAGCACGCTTGCGCCTTTTTCGCGCGCAGCCGCGGCTGCGGCAAGCCCGGCAGGCCCTGCCCCGAGAACAATCACGTCATAAAGGTTGTCGCTCATGGCTGTTCCCCCTTGTGCGTTTTTTCAAGAAGGAGGGCCGAGCCTACGCCCTTTTTCGTAACGTCGGTGATTTTAACCCCACCATACTGTGCGATGAGCTTGGTTACGGAAGGCGAACAAAAGCCGCCCTGACAGCGTCCCATGCCGGGGCGCACGCGACGCTTGATTGCATCAAGCGACAGCGCGGGAACGGGGGAGCGGATGGCGTCGATGATCTCGCCCTTGCTCACGCCCTCGCAGCGGCATACGATTACGCCGTAATCGGGGTTGTTTTGGATGATCTGCTGTTTTTGCGAAAAGCTCATGCGGCTCAAATCGGGGTATGCGCGGCGGTTGGGGTAGAAGGAAGCGTTTTTTTGCACGGTAAGCGGCAGCGCTTCCAAGGCGAGT
>DLFZ01000120.1:0-128 GCA_002482435.1 Christensenella sp. UBA7707 | reverse complement strand
GCCGCGTGAACGAGGTTCTTTACGTAACCGGAGCGCTCTATCACATAGTCCTCCTCATAGGTGGCGGCGCGAACCCCCGAAAAATAGGTGATCACGTCCTGTTCGCTCACGCCCCTGATAAGGGGTAG
>DLFZ01000198.1 GCA_002482435.1 Christensenella sp. UBA7707 | reverse complement strand
AGTCGCCGTGGCCGCCGCCCTTGACCGCCTGAAAATAGTCGCCCTGGGAGGGGAGTATGCCGCCGAGGCCCGGCCCGCTGCGTACGATGTTGACGATCACGCAGGGCAACTCCGCGCCCACGATGTAGCTGATGCCTTCCTGCTTGAGGCTGATGCCCGGCGATGAGGACGAGGTCATAACGCGCGCGCCGCAGCCCGCCGCGCCGTACACCATGTTGATGGCCGCCACTTCGGACTCGGCCTGCACGAAGCTGCCGCCTACCTGCGGCAGGCGCATCGCCATATATTCGGGGATTTCGTTTTGCGGCGTAATGGGGTAGCCGAAGAAAAACCGGCAGCCCGCCTTGATCGCCGCCTCCGCAATGGCTTCGTTGCCCTTCCACAATTCCTTTTGCATACTGGCCTCCGTTAAACTTTTTCCACGTTGATCACGGAATCCGGGCACATGCGCGCGCAGTTGCCGCACGCGATGCACAGAGCCATGTCGCTGACCGTGGCGGGGTGATACCCCTTGCTGTTGGTGGCGCTCGTATCGATCACCACGATTTTTTTGGGACATACGGCGGTGCAAAGCTCACAGCCCTTGCACCGTTCGCGGTTAAATGTTACTTTTCCGGCCATAGTTGCCTCCTGCACACAAACTAAGGGGTTTTTAAGATCAGGGGAATGTTATTCCCAAGGTTTTTTCATGTAAAGCGTAAGCGGGAAAGGCTCGCCCGTAAGCTTGCCTTCAAGCTCATCGCTAAGACGCCCGTCAAAAGCGTTATAAAGAAGCGGTAGCCCCGTTTCCCCTGCCACCTCCAGCGAAAGCGCGTTTCCGCGAAGCACATCCTCGGCGGTCGTTTCGCCGCAAAGGTGCGTGTTGCTCACAAGCCCCGTCACCTTCAGCCCCGAGGAAGCCTCGATGCCCTTTAAGTAGTGGATGGCCGAGGCGGCATCCTTGGTGAGGCCGCGGTTGAAGTTGAGCACCATGTAAAGCGCGTAGTTTTTGCTTTGAAGGTGCGGCGCAAAGCGCGCGAGCACGCGCGCACCCACAGGGTCGCCCCCTACGTCGATCACACCGGCAAGCGTTTCGTCCTCAAAAATGCTCAACACCTGCGCGGGGATGGCGGGAAGATCCGCATTCCCCATGCGCGCGGGCGAGGCGATCAGCTCCACGCCGTGTTCCTTTAAAAGCGCTTCCCGCTCGCGCGAGCGGAAGTACGGGTTCACAATGTCGAGGTCGGAAAGCGCCACACGCGGGAAACGTTCCTTTAAACGCATGGCGAAGTTGACGGCAAACTCCGTTTTGCCGCTGCCGTAATGCCCTGTGATGATGAAAATGCGCTGCTCTTGCATGTGCCTCCGTGTTTTGCCTTGTCAAAAAAGTGGGTCACTTTTTTGAGGCTACGTAATTGTTTTAATAAGCGTATTCGTGCGCCTGTTCCTCGCCGCGAAGCACGCGGAGCGCACCCATGGCGAGCGCGCCGAGCTCATCTTCACCCGGCACTACAACAAAGGGCGCGATGAAGGAAACCATTTCTTTAATCCAATCGGTGATGATGGGGTTGTAAGCGATGCCGCCCGTAACGATTACGGCATCCACCTCGCCCTTGAGGATGGCTGCTGCCGCGCCGATGTCTTTTCCGACCTGATAAGCCATGCCCTGAAGGATGAGCTTTGCGTATTCGTCGCCCGCTTCGATGCGCGTGAGAACCTCGCGCATGTCGTTGGTGCCAAGGTAGGCAACAAGCCCGCCGCGGGAGGTGAACTCCTTGCGGATATCCTCATAGGTTTCGTATTTGCCGCTGTAGCAAAGGCGCATTACCTCGCCCACGGGAAGCCCGCCCGGACGCTCAGCCGAATAGGGGCCGTCGCCGTCGATGGCGTTGTTCACGTCGATCACGCGGCCTTTTCTGTGCGAACCCACGGTAACGCCGCCGCCAAGATGTGCCACGATGAGGTTCATGTCCTCATAGCGTTTGCCAACTGACTTTGCGTAGCCCTTCGCCACGGCCTTTTGGTTGAGCGCGTGCCACGCAACCGTGCGCGGCATGCCAGGGTAGCCCGAAAGGCGCGCAACCTCCTCAAGCTCATCAACCACCACGGGGTCTACGATGTAGGCGGGGCAGCCGTTTTCGTTCGCCAATTCAAACGCGAGAATGCCGCCGAGGTTTACAAGGTGCTTGCCCCATTTGCAGGAAAGAAGATCGTCATACATCAGTTGGTTTACGGCGTAGGTGCCGCTCGGGATGGGCTTAATGAGCCCGCCCCTGCCGACCACCGCGTCAAAGTGCGCGGTTTCAAGGCCGTATTGCTTCAAGGCTGCCTGCACGAGGGGCTTTCTGTAACGGTAATGTTCCTCCACGGTGCGAAGGGGCTTCAGTTCTTCCTGCGGGTGGCGCAGAATGTGCGTAAATTCCGGCGTTTCATCGTTGTAAACGGCAAGCTTGGTGGAAGTGGAGCCGATGTTGATAACAAGGATCTTCATAGAAGCCAAATTACCTCCGTTGCAATGTATGAATTCGCGTCTTATTGAGGTGCGGAAGGTTTTTAAGCGCCGCGGTGCTCCGCCATCAACACCGCAAGGGCGATGGAGTGGAGCTTTGTTTCGTCGCTATCCGCACGGGAAGTAACCACAACCGGCGCCTTTGCGCCAACGATCACACCCGCGTTTTTTGCGCCCGCGAGGAACACGAGCGCCTTATAAAGCACGTTGCCCGCCTCGATCTGCGGCATTACAAGAATGTCCGCGTTGCCGGCGAGGGGGTCAGAAATGCCCTTGTGCTTGGCCGCCGCCACGGAAACGGCGTTGTCAAGCGCCAGTGGGCCAGTAACGCGGCAGCCCGTAAGCTCGCCTGTTTGGTTCATTT
>DLFZ01000059.1:23960-24506 GCA_002482435.1 Christensenella sp. UBA7707 | reverse complement strand
AATATTTAGTAGTGAGCATCATTCAGTAAGGAGTTCTATGAACGCGCAGTTTAAAAAAGGCGTATTGGAGCTATGCGTGCTCTCCCTTTTAAAAAAGGGAGACGCGTATGGGTATGAGTTGGCCGAACGGCTAAGCGCTTCCATTGAGCCTGCGGAAGGCACGGTTTACCCGCTTCTTCGTAAGCTCAAGGAAGATAAGCTCTGCGAAACCTACATGTCGGATGCCTCAGGCGGCCCGCCGCGCAAGTATTACCGCATTACGGCAGCGGGGCTTAAGCGCGAACGGGAGCTGCGCGAGGAGTGGCTCAGCTTTGTACAAAGCGTGGGAGGGCTTGTTATCAATGACGAAGCATGAATTTTTAGAAACACTTGCGGAAGCGCTCGGCGCATTACCGCAGGAGATCAAAACCGAAATTTTGGGCGATTTTTCGGAGCATTTCGACGCGGGGCTCGCGGAGGGGAAACCTGAAGCTTCCACCGCAGCCGCGCTGGGCGATCCAAAGCGCATCGCGAAACTCTATTTCGCCGACGAGGCCGTAAAGCGCG
>DLFZ01000059.1:0-23912 GCA_002482435.1 Christensenella sp. UBA7707 | reverse complement strand
GGCGGCGGACTTATGGTGGCCGCAGCTTACTTTTTAAGCCTCGTGTTAACGGTGCTTATCTACGTTGGCGCGGCGGTGCTTCTTCTTGCTGCCGTGGGGTTTGCGGCACTTTGTGCCGCATCGGCGATCAAGGGCATGTGGATCTATTTCGCGTTCTATCTTTTTGCCATGCTTCTCTTTGTGAGCGCCGGTGCGCTTACACTTGGCGGCGGTGCGGCGTTTTTCAAAAACACCGTAGCCAAAATGCCGCTGTTTGCGCAGCGCATGATGAAAAACGCAAAAAAAGGAGGCAACGCCCATGCGTAAGCGTACAAAGTTCTTTTTGCTCCTGTTTGTGATAAGCTTTGCACTTACCACAGCGATGGCAGGTGCGCTCGTGCTGACGGGTACCGTGTACCACCATGAATCACACGAAACTGTGGCGCTCGCTGATGCGCAATATGAGAAAATCGCGTTCAACACCTCCCTCGCCTCCGTCGCAGTAGAACCAAACGACGAGGGCGAAACCGAAGCCAAGGTAGATGTTTACGCCTGGCGCGGGGAGGATTTTCACGCGGCAGAGCATGTGCGCCTTACCATAGAAGACGGTGTGCTTACCTTAACGGAACTCCCCTTCCCTATGGATTTTTTAGGCTTTTTCCCGCAGCCCTACGCGATGAACATTACCCTAAGTGTCCCCCAGCACATTTATGAAACTTGGCAAAAGGAGGCGCAGCCATGAAAACTGCTGTTATCACGGGAGCCACATCTGGCATCGGTTTTGCAACCGCAAAGGCATTTGCTTCGCTTGGATGGCGCGTGATCGGCATTGGGCGCGACGAACGAAGCTGCGAGCGCGCACGTCAGGAGCTCCAAGTGCTTATCTCGGGCGCGCAAACGGAATATTTTGCGGCAGACCTCATTCACCAAAGTGAGGTCGTAAAAGCGGCCAACAAGGTGAGCGCTTACCTCTGCGAAGCATGCGAGGGCAAGCTTGAGGTGCTCGTTAACAACGCGGGCGGCGTACGAAGCGTTTATACCACCACCGCCGAAGGCTACGAGCAGCAGTTTGCGCTCAACCTGCTTGCGGGCGTACTTTTCACCCACAAGCTTCTCGACTGCCTCAAAGCTGCAAACGGCAGGGTACTTTTTACGGGCAGCAATTCGCACAAGCACATACGGCCACGCTTTGACGATATCATGCTCGAGCGCCGTTACCACTGCCTCACCGCCTACAAGCATACAAAGCTTCTCGGCATGCTTTTTGCGCAAGCGTTCAACCGCCGCTTTGAAAAAGAGCACATTCGTGCTTACGTGGTTGACCCCGGGCTTGTGAACACCAAAATCGGCATGAAGCAAACCGGCGGCCTCGTGCGCTTTGTATGGGAGCTTAGGCGGCGCGGCGGCTGCACACCGGATTTGCCCGCGCAAACATATGTACAACTTGCGTCCGCAGCGCCCGCTCCAGAAGGTTTTTACTATTACCGCTGTTTGGAGCGCCCATATAGCCGCTTTGCAAAAGACGAGCAAGCCGCGGCACGTGTGTTTTCGCTGTGCGAGCGTTATTGCGGCATTCGCTTTTAACAAACCCTTACGCCTAAAGGAGGTTTTTATGGTTTTGATTACAGGTGCTTCGGGCGGGCTTGGGCGCGCGATGGCGATGGAATGCGCGCGGCGTGGGTACACCCTTTTTCTTACCGACCGGGACGAAAATGGGCTTAGGCGAATTGAACGCGGCATTGCTCTCGCCCACGGCGCGAAGGTTCATACCTTCGCATGCGACCTTACGAACTGCGGCAAGGTGCAAGCTTTGTTTCAAGAGATCGAGCGCGTTCAAGAGCCCATTGATATGCTTCTGAACATCGCAGGTGTGGACTTTGAAGGCGGCTTTCTTGAACGCGACAGCGCACGGCTCATGACCATTGTACGGCTCAACATAGAGGCGACCTTGCTCGTAACGCACGCGGCGCTCGAACGGCGCGCGAGAGACGCGGCATTTACGGTGGTCAACGTTTGCAGCCTTGCTTCCGTTTGCCCCATGCCGCTTAAGGCGACCTACGCTGCAAGCAAGCGCTTTCTTTTGGATTTTTCCATTGCTCTCGGGCAGGAGCTCAAACACGAAAATGTAAATGTACTTGCGCTTTGCCCGGGCGGCATGCCCACCACCATGGAGGCGCTTTCGGGCATCGAGGCGCAGGGCGTTTGGGGACGCATTACTTCCAACAGCCTTGGCACCATTGCCAAAAACACCATCGACCGCGCGCTCAAAGGCAAGCGCGTGTATGTACCCGGTCTTGTAAACCGCGCGCTGTCCGCGCTTTCACGCATGGTCCCCCCCGTGCTCGCGGCGCGATTGGTTTACCATAGATGGACACAGGCACAAAAGAAATGGCTGAACACATAGGCGCAAGGTAAGCCAAAAACCGGTGCAAAGACAATGCTTTGCACCGGTTTTTATATTTGCTGTCGAATCCGATAAATTCCCCGGGAAATGAGAAAACGCATTATGCCGGTAACAGCGCCATGAGCGCACTGAAGCCCAGCGCAAGGAAGATGCCCGGCACATAATTCATCACCTTGATCTTCGTCACGCCGAGCATGTTGAGCCCGAGCGCAATCAAAAGGAGCGAACCCGTACACGTCATGTCCGCGACTGCCACATCATTGAGCACGGGCGCCACAAACTGGGCGAGAAGCGTAATCAGCCCTTGGTACATGAGTACCGGCACGGCCGAAAAGGCTACGCCCATACCGAGTGTTGCAGCAAGCACGATGGCGGAAATGAAGTCCAAAAGTGATTTCGTGTACAAAATGCTGTGGTCGCCGCGAAGGCCGCTTGCAAGCGCACCGAGAATGGCCATTGCACCTACACAATAAAGAAGGCTCGCTGTCACAAGGCCGTTAGAAAAACCTGATTGCGCGCCGTTTTTGATGCGTGCCTCGATACGGTCGCCAAGTTTCTTGAGCCGTGCGTCCAAGTCGAGAAGCGTGCCCGCGATACCGCCCACGACCATGGAGAGGATTACCGCAAGCACATGCTGCCCTTCGAGTGCGCCGCTCACGCCGATGTAGAGCACGCACAGCGCAAGGCCGGTCATCACGGCGTCCGCAATCTTTTTAGAAAAACCCTTTTTAAAAAGCAGCCCAATGAGGCTGCCCGCCACGATGGGCGCGGCGTTTACGATGGTACCGAGCACAGTTTGTATCCCTCCCGCTTGAAGCGGAGAAATTTGGCGCTTACACCTGACGGTTGTAAATCAGCTTTACATGCTCGCGGTTGCGGAACATGATCAAGTATACCGCGACAAGGTTGCATGCGTAAAGAAGAACAATAATGGTACGGGGCTGCATGGCCGTGCTAAGCCCGCCCGCGAGCAGCTGCCCTGCGATCATGCCGAGCATGTTGACCATGGAGAAAATGCCGTTGAACCTGCCGCGCACTTCATCCTTTACATAGTTTTGCGTAGCCGAAATGCGGATGTTAAACGAGGTGACGCCGAGCAACCCTGAGCAAAGCTCCATCACAAGCATGGCGGCTACCGGCATATAAAGGTAGCTTCCTTCGATAAAGCAAAGGCTTGCATACACAAACAGCGCGATGTAAAACTTTTTATCCACCGGATAGTGGAATTTGTAGTGCACCATGCCGCCAATGAGCCTGCCGAACGTGGCAATGCTCATGATGAGCGAGTAAATGCCCACGCCAAGCCCATCCTCGGTTTTCACAAAGCGCATGATGAAGTTGAGCGATTCCGGCACCACAAATGTATGCGACTTAAAAAACGGGAGAAGGAGCGCGCCCGCCGCGCCGCTCACGAGTGTGGATACGCAGAAGTAAATTGTAATGGTGGCAAGCCCTTTTTCGGAGCGAAGGTACGAAAGACCAAACTTAAAGTCATCCGCATAGCGTTTGAGGCTGAAGCCGGTCTTTTTTGCTTCTTTCATGTGCGTTTCCTGCGCGCGGATGCGCGTTTGCAAAAGCGCCGCGATAAAAAACGTTGCTGCGTTGAAAATAAAAAGCGGCATAATGCCTACGGTACTGTACGCGACGCCTGCGACGGGTACCATAATGGTGGTGGCAAGCGGATAGATAAGGCTGCTCACGGAATAAGCCTTGGAGAAATTTCCTTCACTTATGAGCATGGGATAAAAGCTGTCGTATGACACGGAATAGACGCTATCTATCGTGCCGACAAACATCGCGAACAGAAGAATGATCGGGTAGCTCAAAAGCCCCTTTCCAACAAGCAGGCTCACCGCCACATAAAGCCCCGCTGCAAAAAAGTTAAGTATGTAAATAAGGCGTTTGCGGGAAAACCTGTCGAGGTACGGCCCTGCGATAAGCGGCATGATGACCCTTGGCAGATTGTTGCAAACAAGATAGATCGAGTAGAGCATGGTAGAGTTGGTATAGTCAAGCACCAACAGCCCCAGAGCAAAGCCCGAAATGGCGTTGCCAAACATGTTCACGACCGTACCAAGCGTTAAAATGGTAAAGTCATGCGTCCATAGTTTTTTGTTCATGACGCCCTCAATGAAATTTGATAAATCAAAATAAGAAAGTGCCGCCGGAAAGACCGGCGGCATTTATTCTATCACGCGGTACAGCGGTTTGCAAGGATGAGCACCAGACACACGGCGGAGATCAGGATACCGATGATGTTGGCGACGCGCTTGAAGCGCTTGAGCTTTTCCTCGTCAAACTGCTTTCTGAGCTGCCCGCCGCAATGCGGGCAGTTATCCATATGGTCGAGCACATCTTTGCCGCAATGCGGGCAGGGTAAGACATGCTTTTTGTAATTGATGATATCCATACCTATTTAAACCACACCAGCACACAAAACAGCACAAACGCAACCATAATGGCGCTGAAAACAAGCGAAAACAGCAGCGCCCATTTCATGGATTGCAACATGATCAAAAGCGTTTCCCGCCGTGTGAGCGGCTCGCGGCTTGCGCCTGCGCTTTGCTGCGGCACGGCTTTTTGATCGTCCTTGGGGCCTGGTCGGTACCACGGCATCCCCTCGACGTTCATTTTGGCAACGACGCGGCCGTCGTCATCCTCATAGGTTTTTCGCTCTTTTGCCATGCGCTGCTTTCCCGTGCTTTATTTGTTGTACAAATGGCACGATACAAAATGATTTTCGCTCGCGTAGTAGGGCTTAGGAATTTCCTTGCTGCAAATGTCCATGCACTCACGGCAGCGGGTGTGGAACTTACAGCCAGAAGGCGGGTTGGCGGGAGAAGGAATGCTGCCTTCGAGGATGATGCGCTTCATTTTCACCGTCGGATCCGGAACCGGAATCGCAGAGAACAGCGCCTTGGTATACGGATGCAGCGGGCTTTTGAAGATTTCCTTCTTGTCGCCGTATTCCACCATATCGCCCAAGTACATAACGCCTACCGTATCGGAGATATGCTCCACCACGGAAAGGTCATGCGAGATGAACAGGTACGCAAGCCCAAATTGCTTTTGGAGATCCTCCAAAAGGTTGATGATCTGCGCCTGAATGGAAACGTCGAGCGCCGAAACAGGCTCGTCACACACGATAAAATCGGGGTTAAGCGCCAGCGCGCGCGCAATGCATATTCTCTGCCTCTGACCTCCGGAAAATTCGTGCGGGTAGCGGTCCTTATGATAGGGCTGCAAGCCGCAGGAGCACATGATGCGCTCGATGTACTCGTTGAACTCATTTTTGGGTACGATGCCGTGCTCGCGCACCGCCTCGCCAATGATCTCAACGACCGGCATACGCGGGGAAAGGCTCGAGTACGGATCCTGAAAGATCATCTGAAATTTTGGACGGAGCAGACGCAGATCTTTTCTGTGGATCGTGCGGATGTTTTTGCCCTCAAAGTTCACTTCGCCGTCGGTAATGTCGTGCAACCGCAGCACCGTTTTGCCCACGGTGGTTTTGCCGCAGCCGGACTCGCCCACAAGGCCCATCGTCGTGCCGCGCTTGATGTTAAAGCTCACGCCATCCACCGCACGCACCTGACCCACGACCTTGCCGAACATGCCGGCCTTGATGGGATAGTATTTCTTTAAATTCTTGACCTCAAGAACGTTTTCGACATGCTCGCTCATTTGTCGGATTCCTCCTTGCCGGCGTACAGATAGCAGCTTACAAAGTGCGTATCGCTCAGCTTGATCTCCGGCGGATATTGGCCGGAGCATTCAGCGATGCAACGTTCGCAGCGGTCTTTAAAATAGCAGTAATCCGGCATGTTGATGGGGTTTGGAACCGTGCCGGGAATGCTGTAAAGTCGGTCGATCTCCCTGCCAACGACGGGCTTGGAAGCCATGAGGCCGATGGTGTACGGGTGCGACGGGTGCAAAAACACCTCCTCCGCAGTACCCTTTTCCACAATCTTGCCCGCGTACATAACAACCACATAGTCCGCCATGTCCGCAACCACGCCAAGGTCATGCGTGATGAGCATGATGCTCGAATTGATTTTATCCTTAAGATTCCTCAAAAGATCGAGGATCTGCGCCTGAATCGTTACGTCGAGCGCGGTGGTCGGTTCGTCCGCAATGATAAGCTTGGGGTTACAGGCAAGCGCCATCGCGATCATAATTCTTTGGCGCATACCACCCGAAAGCTCGTGCGGGTACATCATGTACACGCCTTCTTTGTTGGCGATGTTCACAAGTTCGAGCATTTCAAGCGTACGTTGCTTAACGGCCTCGTCGGTCATTTCGGGGTTATGGAGCTTGATGACCTCGTCGATCTGCGCACCGGCGCGGAACACCGGGTTAAGGCTTGTCATGGGCTCTTGGAAAATCATGGAAACGTAGTTGCCGCGGATGTGTTCCATAATCTCCGTGGGGGTGTTGGCGATGTCGTACACCTTGTCGCCTGCGTTTACGCGAATGGCGCCGCTTACGATCTGCCCTTGGGGGCGCTGCACAAGCTGCATCAAAGAAAGGCTCGTCACCGATTTGCCGCAGCCGGATTCGCCCACGACGCCTACGGTTTTGCCCTGCGGAACGCTGAACGTTACGCCGTCAACAGCCTTTACGGTACCGATGTCGGTAAAGAAATAGGTATGCAAATCGTCGAACTCCACAACGTTTTGCGGGTCCTTCATTTCCGTAAGGTACTCGGAAGGCGGCACATTCCTGCGATTGCGTTTGCGCTCGATCTTGTTCGTTATGCGCCTGTTTTCACGCGAAATCCTTGCGGACTCCTGTGCGGAAATGTAGTTGGCCTTTTTCGACTGCGATTTGGTTTTGCTGAAAATTGCCATGATGCACACCTACCTTTTCATCTTGGGATCGAACGCGTCCCTAAGACCGTCGCCCACGAAGTTGAAGCCCAGCACCGTCAGCACGATAAGCAGACCGGCCGGAATCCAGATAAAGCCATATTCTTTGAGCACGTGAATGCTGTTTGCCGCGTTGATGATGCTGCCCCAAGAAGCGAGCGGGTATTTTACACCCAAGCCCAAGAAGGAGAGCGTCGCTTCCGTGATGATGATACCGCCAAGGCTCATGGTCGCCTGCACGATGAGAAGCGGCATGACGTTGGGGATCAGGTGGCGGAAAATCCTACGCGAGTTGCGGATGCCCGTCGCTTCGGTAGCCACCATGAAATCCTGCTCGCGAAGCGAGAGGATCTGTCCGCGTACCACGCGCGCGATACCCGTCCACCCCATGATGCCAAGAACCGCCATCAACAGGAAGATACGCCCTGTTGCTTCCACATTCATGCTATCCATTGCCGCGCTCAAAATGAACACGATTGGGTAGAACGGAATGCTGTTGAACAAGTCAACAAAGCGCATCAACGCCATATCCACCCAGCCACCGAAGTAGCCGGAAATACCGCCGATGATCACGCCGATGAAAAGCTCAAGGAACACAACCACGAAGCCGACCATCAGCGACACGCGGCCGCCGTACATCAAGCGCACGAGCACGTCCATGCCGTTCGCGTCCGTACCCATGAAATGATCGCTTGAGGGCGCTTCGTACATGGTAATCAAACGCGAAACGGTAAGCGTTTTGATGTTGTAGGTTTTGTGGACAAGGTCCATCACATATTCGGTTTCCTTGCCCGATTCGTCGGTGAAGGAAAATTTATCAAGCTTATTGATGACCGCGTCGCGGACAACGGCCTTGAATTCCGCCGTCAAAAACACGCCGTTTTGGATGGGCGAAACAAGGATGTTGGAGACACCCACCACAGGAACGCTCGTTCCACTCTCGGTTTTGCTGATGGTGATATCGCCGTCGTTTACGATGGTGTATTGCGCGCCGTCGTAATCAAAGCTCGCCTGTCCGTCGTTGATGGCGTTCTCAGAAATATAACGGAAATCGAAGTTCGTCGTAAGGGCGACGTCCTTTTCTTCGTAAGCGTCATACACCATAAGGCTCGCCAAAGCCAAGGTTTCCATGGTACCCACGGTGTAGTTCTTTCCGTTTTTGCCGATGAAGTAGGTTTTGCCTTCAAAGTCGAACGAATCAAGCTTTGCGTTAATCGCTGCGCTGCAGGCATCGGTGAACGCATCGGTCGGCACGAAAGCGTTTGAAACCGGCTTCAGCGTAAATTTGCCGCCGAAAGTTTCAATGTCGGCAACCTTGCTCGTGCCGCTGATGATGTAGAAATTATCGCCCTCCTGCACATAGGTGAACGAATCGGTTCCCGAAGTGAAGGTTTCGCTTTTCGAGGTGAGGGCAAGCACGAACTGCGCCTGCGCGGATTTTGAAAATTCGCGCCCCTCCACAGGGAAATAGCGAAGCTCCTCATTATACATCGCACCTGCGAACTCCTTGAGGATCGCCTCGTCATGTTTGAACACCTGCGATTCGCTGTAAGGCATGAACAGCGGCAATACAAAGGAGAACACGAACATCGTAACAAGGATGATGATGCCCGTGATGGCCAGCTTGTTGCGTACGAAACGCTTAAAAACGAGCATACCCGGGGAAAGCACCTTAATGCGCCGCGCATCGTCGAGCGCAAACTGTCCCTTATCGCCGTCGGGTCCGCAGGTCGGTCTGACTTCGGTTTCTTCGTTCTTACAAACGTTGTTTTTTAAATCTTTTTCGCTCATATAAACCTCCGTCAATTGATCCTGACACGCGGATCGACAACCGCGTACATGATATCGGCGATGATAAGGCTGACTTGCGTAAGCACTTCAAGGAACACAAGATTGAACATGGTAAACGGAATGTCGCCCGCAGTGATGGACATGAAGGCAATGTAGCCGATACCCGGAATTTGATACAGCGTTTCGGTGATGATGGACCCGCCAAACATGCCGGGGAGCAGATACGACATATAGGAAACCAGCGGAATGAGCGTATTGCGGAACGCGTGCTGGTTGATAACGCGCCTCTCGGGAAGACCCTTTGCGCGCGCGGTGCGGATGTAGTCGGAATTGAGCACCTCAAGCATGTTGGTACGTGTGTAACGCATCAACCCGCCGACGCTCAAAATCATCAGTGTCAAAACTGGAAGCACCATGTGGTGCGCGATGTCGAGGACCTGTTGGAAGGGCGTCAACTGCTCGTGAAGCCTGCCAACAAGGCCATAAAGGTCAAACCATTCGAGCTTGATGGCAAACAGGTATTTCAGCAGCGAAGCAAGGAAGAAGGTGGGCAGCGACATGCCCATCAACGCAAAAACTGTTACGGCATAGTCGGTTTTGCTGTACTGCTTACGTGCAGCCAAGATACCAAGCGGTATGGAAATAACTGCCTGCAGCACGAAGGTGATGACGTTGATGACAACCGAATACCAGATAACGCTGTTGAACTTTTGCACAACAGGCTGACTGAATTTCCAAGAATAGCCGAACTCGCCGCGCAGGGCATCCTTCAACCAGCGGAAGAAGCCCTCGAGGATCGTGGTATTGAAACCAAACTGCGCGTTGAGCTGCGCCAGCAATTCCTCGTAGCTTTTTGAGCCGGGCAGGTTGGAGAGCTGACGCGCCATGGTCTCCACAAAAGAGGTGGGCAGACAGCGAATAACCGTATAAACGACAAGCGCTCCGAATAGAACGATGAAAAAGCCGATCACTAGCCTTTTTAAAATGTACTTAAGCATAACTTCCCTCTTTACTCGCCCTGAAAGCTCGGGTGAATTTCATATTGGGGAGATGTTCGCGGCTGCCCGCGTTTATCGCAAAATCAAACGAACACAGAAGTGTATATTCAGCGGTATATACCGCAATTTTTGCATATCTGATAATATACAGGGTCCGCCGCCTAAGCGGCGGACCCTGCAAGGGACGGTTCAAGCGTTACGCTTAGTTCATTTCGAGCAACTGGATGTCGTTCAGCCAGAGCCAGTAGGTGGTGATGTCCGGGGTCAGCGTGGCGAGGTTGACGCGCTGGGTGCTGATCACGGTGCAGTTCTGCCTCTGATAGGCGGGAATTTCAACGGCCATGTCGACGATGATGTCGAGGCACTGCTTGTAGATGGCCTTCCTGTAAGCCTGGTCATCGCTTACCCTCGCGTCAACGATGAGCTGATCGAGTTCGGGTACGTCGATGTGGTAATGGTTGGAGTCAGAGCCGTTTCTGCCAACGATACCGGAGCTGTGGTAAACCTGGTACATATCCGGGTCGATCGTGGCGCCCCAAGCTGCGCACCAGAGTTCCTGCGTGCCGGCGTCAAGCGCGTTCCACAGTTCGTTGGAGTCAGCGGGGTCGTTGATCTTGAGCTCGATGCCGATGGTGGCAAGAGCGTTGGAGGCGTCGGTCAGAACCGCGAAGGACGGGTGCTCACCGTTGCCGCCGCCAGGGATGATCACTTCGTAGGAGAGTTTCGCGCCTTCGGGAGCGGCGGTGAACTTACCGGTCGCCTCGTCGAAGGTGAAGCCAGCGGCGACCAGGTAGCCCTTAGCGGCTTCGATCGCGGCGGCATACTTCTGATCCTGCGTCATATCGGCGGTATAGATGGCCGCACCGGTGACGTCGGTCGAGAAGGCGAGCTTGTAACCTTCGTCGGTCGGCTGCGGAGCCGCCCAAGAGGTGTTGGAGATCGGGTACTGGATAACGGAAGCGGCTTCGCCGTAATAGCTGTCATACGCAACATCGCGGTAGACGGCCAGCACGGTGGCAAGCGCCTTGCGGAGGTTCTTGGAAGCGTCGGAGTTGGGCTGGCCGCCAACGTTTACGGTGTCGGCGTTCATGCCGATGTAGCCGTAGCCGAGGTTGTCAACCTTGACGGTGGTGATCACGTCGCCGGTGGTTTCGCCATTGGAGTTGTAGCTGGCGACTTCGGCAAAGTTGGCCTTGGAGCCGGAGAGCTCGCCCATATCGGCGGTGCCGGAAGCAAGAGCCGCAGCCACTTCGGCGGTAGCGGTTTCTTTGAACTGAATGCTCTGGATCTTCGGAGCGCCCTTGTAGTAAAGCGGGTTGGCTTCGTAGTAGATAACCCTGTTCTCATACTTGACGAACTTGTAGGCGCCGGCGCCCATCGGCTGGGTGGTCTTCGCCTCAACAATGCTCAGGTCGCCGTAGGGGTGACCGAACTGGTTGTTGTCGTAGTTGTACTGTGCAACATCGCCGTAGTAGTGGAGCGGGGTGATCTGCAGACCGCAGATGGTGTACACAGCGGGCGCGGAGTAGCCGTTGGTTTTGACTTCAACGGTGTACTGGTCGAGCTTCTTGATACCGCTGATGTTGGGCACGCCGCCAGCCATCTCGGGGTCGGTGGAGGCCTGGGTGGTGATGAAGGAAGCCTTCACGGTGCCAAGCACGTCGGTGCCGTCGATGTCGCCGGCATTTTCGGTAGCCCAGTAAGCTGCCGGGTCGCCGCCGTAGAGGGCAACGGCTTCGTTGTACATATCTTCAACGGTGGGCAGTGTGGTGGCGAGATCCCAGGTGGTGCCAGTGCCGTTGCCGGTGAGGGTGCCGTCTTCGTTGACCGCGGCGAAGTTCCACATCGCCATGGAGAACGCAATGTACATATCCTCGGTTACGTCCGCAGCGGTTTTGCCCGCAAATACGGCGCCAGCATAATCATCGCTGAGGTAGTTGGCAATAACGTAATCGGAGATCGCCTGCACGTCGGTGATCCACTCGGCCTTAAGAGCATCCCAAAGAGCGGTCTGCTGTTCCTGCGTCCAAGTGTCGGTGGAGGCCCAAGCATGATCGGCGCCCGCAGCGTAGATGGCGTCAAAAATGTCGGAATACTTGGTGTAGATGGCATCGGTGGTCTGCGTCTGGTAGTTCTTCAGACCGATGATGTTGTAGGAGGTGAGGGTGGTAGATCCAACGTAAGCAGGATCCGCGTATACATAATAGGTGAAGATGATGTCATCGGCATCGGCGGGGTCACCGTCGCTGAACACGATGTCATTGCGCATCTTGATGGTGTAGGTGGTAACGTCGGCGTCTTTGTCATACACAACGCTTACATCACACGGGCCGGTGTAGGTGTAATCGGTTCCGTTGTAAGGAACGGTTTCACCTTCGATGGCGTTGTAGATGATACCGCCCATACGGTCGGTGGTCAGCATGGCGATTTGCGTCATGGAGACCGCATCCTGATCGTAGCCGGTATCCGCAAAGAACGGGCTGAACTTCTCGCTGAAGGTGTCGTACGCAACAACCAACGGCGTGGTGTTTACGGGCGCTTCAGTGGGAGCGACCGTGGTGGCAGGCGCTTCGGTGGGGGTGACTTCCTCTCCTTTGGGAACGCAGCCGGCCGCGAAGCCCAAGCACATCACGCAAACCAGCGCAAGTGCAAGGTAAGCCTTGAGTTTTTTCTGCATTGTGTTTTCCTCCTTATAAGATTGGATGGCGCTCATTCGCCTCCAGTATTTATAAATATATCAAAACTCATTTGTAATGTCAACGAATCGAAACAATTCATGAACCAAGCATAACTGAAAGAAAGGGTGCCTAGAGGATGCAATAAGCGGTACTTTTAATAAATTTGACCAGATTGTTAAAAAGTAAGAATTTCTGGACGTTCAGGCATCCAGTGTGCATATATATTTACTCTGAAACCACCGAAAAAATACGCCCGCACCGGCGAGCACCACAGCGAGCGCCGCAAAGAGGAAATCGTGTGTGTTGGCGGGGAAAAAGGCAAGGTAAACAAGCTGCCCGATCAGCAAAAGAACAGAAAAAATTAAATAGAGCATCCCGTAGGTTTTCAACGCCGTCACGTATTTGTCGTGTTGCGGAAACGTGAGACGCTCCTTCAGCGGCAAAAACATGAAAATTTTGCCGGCGCACATGCCAAGCGGCAAAAGAAGCAGCACGAACGGAAGCACTACATAAAATGCCGGCGCACCGCCTGCACCCATGGAGGAAGCGCCAAGAAGCGCTGCAAGAACATAGGATATAAGCGTTACGGCGGCAAAAGCAGCGTAAACAAGCTTCATTCGTTTGTAGGTTTCAGATTCCACTTGAAATTGATAATAAGGGCCTTTGTATGTAACCGTCTGCTTTCGTTTTCCGTTGTTATCAAGGATTTCGCTCACGGCGTAATATTGCGTATATTTATTCATTCTAAGACTCACCGCGCGCCCTCCCTCTTTCGCAGCCATTCGCCGCGATTCTTTGGATTTTCTAATCATACCACAAATTTTTTGCGGCGAAACTCCCCTTTGAAACTATATCTAATATATTCTAGTGAAAATTTGGTCTATTTATGTGTTTTTGTGCGTCTGTAACGCCTAATGTTTACAGTTTTTCTCTGTGCCGAACCACAAGGGTATGGTATAATCAATTTCAGTGCGAGAGGTTTTTAACACGGCAAGCCGTACCCGAATTGGCGTGTTACCGTCAGCCCTTGCGCAAAGCATCTGTAAGGGAATCTCACAAAACATGAAGCAACATCGCGGCAGAAAAAGAACTCACCGCAGGCGAAGCCGTTTCCGCGCCTCTAACTGGTTTCCGTTCATTATGCTCCTTTTGTCCGTGGCGGCCGTGCTCGGCATTGCTGCGCTTGTTGTGTTTGTGGGGCTGCCGAAAGTGCTTCCGTTTTTTGGTGTAGAATACCGCGCACCCTTCGCGCCCACCCCATCGCCCTCGCCGACGCCTGCACCCACGCCCACGCCCAACCCCATGGACAGCTTTGATCCCGTGGATGCGCAGAGCGAGGTTATTTTTGACGGTTCTTCCTCTTATACATGGTTTGGCGACCCCTACTTTTACAACGGTACGCTTATGCTTGCAGCCGGCAAGCTTGTTGAAAACAAGGCGAATATGACGAGCCTTTATTTCTACGACCCGGATAGTCGTACAGCAGAGCTTCTCCCCTATGCGCTCAAGAACACGCATTTCATGTACGGGCGTTTCAACGACGACTGGATCGTATACCTCGACGCAAAGCTCAACGGCGGCGGTTATATTACCGCAGTCGACCGTTCCGACCCCAATGCACAGCCTATTATAATAAAGGAAGCTTTTACCGGCCAGCCCGAGCTGATGCTCGACGGCAACTACCTTGCGTGGACGGAGCGCACCGGTTCCAAAATGGACAAACTTTTCCTGTGCGATTTGACCACCCGCGAAACCGTAACGGTGCAGCTTTTTAGCAACAACGTTTACGGGCAGAGCAAGCCCTCCTTGAAAAACGGTGTTTTGGCATGGGCGGATCTTGACGATTCCGGTTCTTCGGGAACTTCGCTTACGAGCTGCATCTGCTCGATCGTTTTAAACGGTACCTCCACCACCAAAACGTACCGCCCCGGCACCTTTGTTCACGATCCGCAGAGCGACGGTGCCTACACCGTATGGCTCAACGGCAACCACGGGCCCGAGACGAGCCTGTACTATTGCAGGAACGGTGCCGATCCTGTTCTCATCGACACGGGCGTTGTGGATTTTGGGCTTGGCAGCGACTTTGTTGCTTATTCGAAGGACAGCGCCATTTACGTTTATATGCTCGGTGATAAAAAGACCTACCACATTACGCCGGAAAAGGAACTTGCGCAATTTCTCGGCGTGTCCGACAACAAGGTGATCTGGATGGACGTTACCACCCGTGAGCGCGACATCGTAAAGTTTGCGGCAATCCCTTAAGAGGCCCGACGCTTTTTAAATGCAGGCGCGCGGCAGTTTGCCAGCGCGCCCGTTTCCTTATTGCACCGAATGAGAGGATTTTATGGCAAAAGCGGCAAAACCTGTATACATCTGCGGCGAATGCGGCTATGAAAGCGCCAAATGGCTCGGGAAATGCCCAGCCTGCGAGAGTTGGAACACCATGGTGGAGGAAATACCGCGCGAAGCGCGCGTTTCTTTCTCTCCCGCGCACGCGGCAGCCATACCGCTTTCCCGTGTGGACAGCGCAAGCGCAAGCCGCGTTTCCACCGGCATGAACGAGTTTGACCGCGTGCTCGGCGGCGGCATTGTTTCCGGCAGCACGGTGCTTTTGGGCGGCGATCCTGGCATTGGCAAGTCGACGCTTCTGATGCAGATGGCCGCAAGCCTCACAGAGAGCGGCAAAGTGCTTTATGTAACGGGCGAGGAATCCGCCCCGCAGCTGAAGCTTAGAGCAGAGCGCCTCGGCGTAGGCGGCGATATGCTTCTGCTTGCGGAAACCGATCTTTCCGTTGTGGAGGAGGAGTTTTCACACGTCGCCCCCGCTTATTTGGTGGTCGACTCCATTCAAACCATGGTATGCCCCGAAGTGAGCAGTGCCGCGGGCAGCGTAAGCCAGGTGCGCGAAGCCACCTCCGTTTTGACTCGGCTTGCAAAAACCACAGGCTGCGCGGTGTTTATTGTGGGGCACGTTACCAAGGAAGGCGCCATTGCTGGTCCGCGCGTGCTCGAGCACATCGTGGATACGGTTTTGTATTTTGAGGGCGACCGCAACGACGCATTTCGCCTGCTGCGCGCCGTTAAAAACCGCTTTGGCTCCACCAACGAGATCGGCGTATTTGAAATGCGCGATACAGGCATGGCCGAAGTGGCCGACCCGAGCGCCCTTTTCCTTACCGGAACGAACGCGCCCGGCTGCGCGGTCACCTGCATGCTTGAAGGCACCCGTCCCATGCTTGTGGAAGTACAGGCGCTTTTGAGCGCCTCCCCCTTTAACAATCCGCGCCGCATGGCGGCAGGGGTTGACGGCAACCGCCTTTCTCTCTTGCTTGCGGTGCTTGAAAAAAAGGCGGGGCTTCGCTTTTATGACAAGGATGTGTACGTAAACGTGGTTGGCGGGCTTCGGCTCGACGAGCGCGCCGGCGACCTTGCGGTTGCCATGTGCATCGTTTCGGCTCTTTTTGACGCGGCGTTTCCCGCAAGCACGGCGTTCATCGGCGAACTCGCTCTTACGGGCGAGGTGCGCGGCGTGAGCCGCATTGAAAAACGCGTGCAAGAGTGCGCGCGCCTCGGCTTTACAACCATCGTGCTGCCCAAAACCGACGCAAAAATTCAGGCCGACGGTGCAAAGCTCGTTCGCGTAAAAAATATTGCGGAGGCCGTTAAGCTACTCGCACAGACGCAAGGCGGCTGATTTAGGCCAAGCGGCGGCTTTACCGTAATGAAAATGTTCCTCCTTGTCCGGCCGTTCCGGTAAGCCGGCTTTTTGTTTGTTCTCATACATTCCGCCCGCAGGGCTTTTTTCCCGAAAGGAAGGACTTTATGCAACACGCCCTCCCCTCCGGCCAGCGCTTTAAAAACACCTTCATCGGCGACAAGGCTTTTTACCGCACCGTTTTGGTGCTCATTCTGCCTGTGATCGTGCAAAACCTTGCAACCAATTTCGTAAGCCTTCTCAACAACATCATGGTAGGTACGCTCGGCACGCTTCATATGTCCGGCGTAGCCATCGCCAACCAGCTGATTTTTGTGTTCAACCTAACGGTGTTCGGCGCCATTTCGGGCGCGGGCATCTACGGCGCGCAGTTTGCGGGCGCAAAGGACTGGGAAAGCCTTCGGCAAACGTTTCGCTTCAAGGTTTATGTTTCGCTCGCCATTACTGCCATCGGCGCGGCCATCCTTTTTTTCTGGTCGGATAAGCTGATTTCCCTTTACCTTACAGGTGAAGGAAGCCCCGCCGACGCGGCCGGCATGCTCGAATACGGTAGACAGTATACACGCATCATGCTTTTCGGGCTTTTGCCTTACGCCATTACCCAGTGTTACAGCGGCACCCTCCGTGAAACGGGCGAAACGCTGCCACCCATGGTTGCGAGCGTTACGGCGGTGCTTTTGAATCTCACGCTTAATTACGTCCTCATTAAGGGCCGGTTTGGCTTCCCCGCGCTCGGCGTAAAGGGTGCGGCCGTGGCAACGGTGATAAGCCGTTTTGTGGAGCTTAGCGTTGTAGCACTGTGGGCGCAGCTTGACCGCAAAAAGTTCTATTACATGAAGGGCGTATTCCGCTCGCTTCGCATCGGCGGCGCACTCGCGCTGAACATTGCGGGCAAGAGCATGCCGCTTCTTGCCAACGAGCTTCTGTGGTCGCTCGGCATCACCACCATTACGCAGATCTTTTCCACGTGCGGGCTTATGGTTGTTGCAGGCTTGAACATTGCGAGCACCATCACCAACATGTTCAACGTATTTTTCCTTTCGATGGGCTCCGCGGTGGCGGTTATGGTGGGTCAAGCGCTCGGCGCCAACGATATTCAGCTGGCGCGGCGTCAGGTGTGGAAGCTCCTCTTTTTCAGCGTAGGCACCTGCGTTGTGCTTGCAAGCGCATTAGCGTTGAGCGCGGGCGCGATTCCCAACGTTTACAACACCGAGCCGGAGGTTCGCCGCCTTGCTACGGCATTTATCCGCACGGGTGCGCTCTACATGGCCTTCAGCGCCACCTCCCACTGCTGCTACTTCACCATACGCTCCGGCGGCAAAACCTTTCTTACCATGCTGTTCGACAGCGTTTTTACATGGGTGGTATGCGTGCCGTACACGTATTTTATGGTACACCATAGCGGCCTTGGAATTGAACTTTTGTATCTCCTCTGCAACCTTACCGAAGTGCTCAAATGCAGCATTGGGCTTCTTGTTGTGCGCACGGGCTATTGGGCGCGAAACATGGTGCAAAGCGAAGTTCGCTCGGCTTGATTTAGTTTTTCTCAGGCTTAGCCGATGCTCTTTTTAGGAAATCGTCCGGTAATCCCTTTTTGTGCATCGGCTGACAGCCCTTTCGTATCATCCGCCTCGCGGCACCACCCGCCGTAATATGCCACCGCGCAATGCATGCTTGCCACGGCGCGTACGGGATGCTATAATCTTTGATGCGGCAATGAAACCCACAGCCTGATATGTGCCCGTAGCTCAGCTGGATAGAGTATCAGACTCCGACTCTGAGGGTCGAAGGTTCGAATCCTTTCGGGCACGCCACGCCGGAGCAAAGTCGCTCCATAAAAACCCGGTTCGCATAAGCGAACCGGGTTTTTCGTGCCGCTCCTTGTTGCTTCCTTTGCAAAATACGAAAGAATACGCAAATCAGCGATTGTGAAACGAATTCGCATGTATATGTTGGCAAAATTACCTTTTTTTTGATATGATAATTAGGAAAATTACACGATGGGTTACCTACTTGATTTAGACCGGCAGGGGTGAAATCCAATGGAACAATGGTCGAATCTCTTTGGGAGTCAAGAAAAAACCTATTTACAGCTTGCATCCAGCAACCGCGAGGCGACCGAAGCGTATAACAAACAAATACTGTCCGCAATGACGCTCCTGGGAGGGTTGTTGACGCTGCTGCCGCTGATCACATCGCTCTTGAGCAACACAAAGACAAACGCCATTCCCGCATATATCGTGGGCGCCTTAATCAATTTTGCGCTGTTCTTTTTATCTAAGCTGCCTCTTATGAAAAAGCATACACTTTGCGGGCTGTACATCGGCTTTTCCGTATTCTTCCTGATCTCTATCTATTTGAGCGTCATTCGCTCGCCCGACATGCGGGCAACGGTTCTTCTGGGCGCGTTTTGCATTATGCCGCTCGGTTTTATCGACCGTCCCAGCCGCATGAACCTGTTTGTTACCTTCTGGTTTGCGGTACATACGATTTTGGCGTTTTACTTGAAGCCGCGCTATGTGCTCGACGATATGATCAATTGCTTATGCTGTTCCATTCTCGGGTGTTTTCTCGGCAATATGATGGTACGGGTTCGTTTGGAAAGTTATGAAGCGCGCCGCCTGCTGACCATTGAAAAAGAAACCGATGTGCTGACAGGCCTATTCAACCGCCGCAAGCTGTTTGAAACTCTGGCAGTTCTGGAAACGGCGGACTCGGAAAGGCCATCCGGAATCCTAATGGCGGATATCGATTATTTCAAGAGTTTCAATGACAGCTATGGTCATACCACCGGCGACAAGTATCTGAGCCGTTTTGGCGAAGTGCTGAGAAAATTCGCGCAGAATTTTCGGTTGCAGTTCTACCGCTATGGCGGTGAGGAATTTGTGGCAATGGCTTATGGGTATAGCGAGAGAGAGCTTTATTCCATTGCCGAAAGCCTAAGAATCGCCGTACAAAGCACAGATATGGACGGGAGCCAAGTCACCGTCAGCATCGGTGTAGCATACTGCGGCAATGAACAGGTTTCAAACTATGAAAAAGTAATCGATCGAGCGGACCAAGCCACCTATGCGGCAAAGCATGCAGGCCGAAACAGGGTTTGCATGAAACACGAAGACACAATGGAAGGCACGCAAATGACCATAGAATAATGCGCATTCGATACGGTTTAATGCCCTACCTAATTTTTCCCTCTTCCGTCTCAACCCTATTCACAAAGTCCATATTATAACGCACAGCACCGTGATCTTTGATTACCGTGCCTCTTGTGATGCGGATTGCCAAAATAACGCAGTTTTCATTTTGTTCGTCATTTGCGTGGTCGTACCATTCGGCAAATGCTTTGCGGAGCTTCGCCCTTAGTTCGGCGTTTTTCGGGTCCAAAACCCAACCGAGGTTTTCGCCATTTCCATTTCCCGAAAACCACTCGAAGCAAACCGCAAATGCGACCTCCTTGTTTTGCGCGATCTGCTGCATTTTGGTTGATTTCGCCCAAGTCGTAACATAAAACACGCCATCTTCATAATAAGCGTCCACATCACGGATGTAAGGACGGGGTTTTCCGTCAGCGTTCGGTTCCATTGCGATGGTTGAGAGAGAGATGACATTGTCTTTTCCGTTGCCGCACCTTTCCTCGATCAACTTGATTCCTTCATCGTACCTGCTCATTTCCAACGCCTCCTGCCAAATTTCCATCATTATAGCACAACAAATCAGACAACAACGTGTCATATTAAAAGCTAAATTTTATGTGCAACCTTAGGCGGGCGCTTGAAACGCCCGCCTCTATGTATGTCAAAATACTTTAAGGTACAGACCGAAGCTCTCTCGGCATCCCCTTGCGCCTCCACACAAACTCCGCATCTCAAACGACGAACTTATAGCCAAACCCCCAAACGGTTGCAATGGAGGAATCGTACGGCTTGATGTTTTCCCGCAGGGTTCGCACATGCGTGTCTACCGTTCTGTCGGAGCCGGTAAAATCGTGCCCCCAAACCTCATTGAGCAGGGTTTCCCGTGAAAATGCTTTGTTTGGGTTTTGGGAAAGAAAAAACAGAAGATTGTATTCCTTTGGGGTCAGCTGTACGACACGGTCGTCCACATAAACCGCGCGCGAACGCGTGTCGATCAGCAGGCCGCCAAACGCCATCTTGGTTGGCATACTCCTTGCGAGCGTTCCCGTTCGGTGCAAAAACACCCTGATGCGCGAAAAAAGCTCCTGCGGAAAAAACGGCTTTACGATGTAATCGTCCGCCCCCAGCTCAAACGCGCTCAATTTATCCTGCTCGCTGCATTTTACGCAAGTAATCAAAATGGGAACGTCCGAAACCTTTCTGATCTGGCGGCATACGTTTTTGCCGTCCAATTCCGGCAAATCGGGGTCCATGATGACGATGTCGTAGTCATGGCGGCGAAAAAGCTTGAGCGCCGCAATGCCGTCGGCAGCTTCATCGTAAGAATACCGATGGATAGCCGCCATCCGTTTTATCGTGGTGCGGGTCGCTTCGTCTTTATCGATGATCAGCAAACGAATACTGTCCATACAGGCACCTCCGAAGCGCCATGCGAAGCCGAAAAGAAGAGACGCATTTATTTTATAATAAAACCGATGATCCTTCAACGTATTATCGG
Organism: Christensenella sp. UBA7707; assembly: GCA_002482435.1. Classification (GTDB taxonomy): domain Bacteria; phylum Bacillota; class Clostridia; order Christensenellales; family CAG-138; genus UBA7707. The sequence continues at coordinate 2,847 of DLFZ01000059.1, read as the reverse complement.
CAGTAAGCGGAGGCTATTGCGGTGCGCATAATGTATCAATCATTGAATGTACATGGCGCGACATCGGGTTTGTGGCCTCATAGGGTTCAAAAAAGGCGCCGGTGGCGCCTTTTTTTGAACCCTGTGGTATTGCCGTAGGTGAAACAGCCTGCAGTATATGCTAAAAATACTTAGTGTGGCGGCCCCTATCCCGGCAAAAGAAGCAATAATCTCTATTTTCTTGACTCGGTATAATCCGAAATAACGCTTTTGAGAATCGCAACGGTTTCAGCATAGTCCGCCAACTCGCCCTTGAGCCTGATGTTTTCCGACTCCAGCGCAAGTACGCGGACGGATTCGAGTTCCTCGCGCGCATGCCTTCCTTCCGAAACAGTGGAGTCGATATGGCCGATTTTCCGATCCGCCGAGGTATCCCTCTGCTTTTTCGCCCGCGTCACGCCCTTGTCGAACCGCTCCATGGTATATTCGTTGAATTTCCCGCGGCGGACATAGTGCGTGTGCAGCAGCTCATGGGCTTTGTGGCTGTTGGGATACAGGAGAAAGTCCTTGTACAACGCGGTGACAAACGGGTTTTCGTGGGATTTTCGAAGCGTTTTTGCCTCATCCACGCCGTACAGGCCGGATAGCCGTTTTTCGCGCACGTTCGGGTCGGCCGAGCGTGGCTGTCCCCCGCCCATGATGCACCCGCCCGGGCAGCCCATTACCTCAATGAAGTGATACGGCGATTCCTTGGCGGCCACCTGCTCCATCAGTTTGCCCGCGCCTTTCAAACCGCTTGTAACCGCAACGCGCAGCGTGATGCCGTCCAGGTAGCGGTAGGCGTCCAAGGGTTCGGTGATGGTGATAGACGCCTCTTTCACTTGATCGAGCCCGACGATGGGCGTTACATGAAGCCCCGCAAAGGGCAGTTCACGCCCTGTCACAAGCTCGTAAACCGTGCGAAGCGCCGCCTCCATCACGCCGCCCGTGAGGCCGAAAATATCCGCCGCGCCTGTGGACATACCCAGCGGGTTATCGAATTCTTCCTCGGGCAGGGATTTGAAGTTGATTCCCATTTCCTTGATCATATTGGCAAGCTCTCGTGTTGTTAAAACAGCGTCCACGTTTTGCAGCCCGTTGTTTTCCATTTCCGGCCGCTCGATTTCGCATTTTTTTGCCGTACACGGCATGACGGAAACCACGTAGATATCCTGCGGGTCGCAGTTGATCTTGTTTGCGTAATACGTTTTGATGAGCGCTCCAAGCATGGTATGGGGGGATTTGCAGCTTGAGAGGTGCGCCAGGGAATCGGGATACGTATGCTCCACGTACTTGATCCAGCCAGGGCTGCAGCTTGTGACCATGGGCAGCGCTGCGCCCTCGCCGCTAAGCGCATCCCTGACGCGGCTTAAAAGCTCCGTCCCTTCCTCGAGAATGGTCAAATCGGCGGCGAAGTTGGTATCGAATACATCGTCAAAACCCAGTGCCCGAAGTGCCGCGGCGAGTTTGCCCGTACAATCTGTGCCCGGTTCAAAGCCGAACTCTTCGCCGATGGCGACGCGCACGGCCGGGGCGGTTTGTACGACCACACGCTTTGTTTTGTCGTTGAGCGCGTCCCACACTTTTTGAATAGAATCCGTTTCTTTAAGCGCGCCGACGGGGCAAACCACGGTACATTGCCCGCAAAACGCACAGTTCACGGAGCCGAGGGGCAGTTCCATTGCCGGGCTTATCACGGTTTTGAACCCCCGGTTCTGCGCGTTGATGATGCCAACGCCCTGTATTTCGCCGCAAGCGGTCACGCACCTTCTGCAAAGGATGCATTTTGACATATCCCGCATGATGGCAACGGAGGTATCGATCACACAGTCGGACCGTTTGCCCTCGAAGCGGCCCGCCTCTACGCCAAGGGTTTTGCCAAGCTCCTGTAGCTCGCAGCTTTGGTTGCGCTTGCAGCTGAGGCAATCCTTCGAGTGGTCGGATAGCAAAAGCTCATAGAGCACTTTGCGGGCGCGGCGCACCCGCGCCGAGTTGGTATGAATCACCATGCCTTCCTCAACCTGTGTCATGCAGGAAGGAACAAGGGTTTTTGCTCCTTCCACCTCTACAACGCAGATGCGGCAGGAGCCAAATCGGTGAACCCCCTCCAAATAGCACAGGCTTGGGATGGAAATACCGTTTTGCTTTGCGGCCTCGATGATGGTAAGCGTATCCTCCACGAGGCACTGTTTTCCGTTTATGGTTATCTGTTTCATACCGGATCACCTACCTCCTATCGCACTGCAGGCAGCGCATCGCTTCGGCCATCGCCCTGATTTTGTGGTAGCCAAGATCCACCTCGTCAAACGAATGCTTCCGAACCTCCGAAGCGAGTTCGTCGATCGCGAAGCGATTGTGCTCAACAAACTCGTCGTCGCTGAAGTTACCGGGAACCTCAATTGGCGCGCCCTTGTTCAGCTTGCCTTTGCCGCCCAGGTATTTGTCGATGGAAACCGCGGCTTGCTTCCCATCCGCAATCGCCTGTATGACGGTATCCGGCCCACGTGCAACGTCGCCGCCGGCAAACACGCCCTCCATTGTTGTCATCATGGTTTTGTTGTCAATGATGAACGTGCCCCATGGCGTTACGCCGATTTCGCTTTTTTTAATGAACGGCAAATCGGAATACTGGCTGACGGCGGGAATTACGGTATCCACATCGATCAAAAACTCGGAACCTTCAATGGGTACGGCTTTGCGCCGCCCGTTTTTGTCAAAGTCGCCCAGCATCATGCGGCGGCATTCAATTTTGATCACCTTGCCGCGCCTGTTGCCGATAAACCGAACAGGTGCTACGAGTTCAATGAGCTCGACGCCCTCCTCAATGGC
>DLFZ01000109.1 GCA_002482435.1 Christensenella sp. UBA7707 | reverse complement strand
AGCTTGTTTATGTTACCAAAGTCGATTCGAAATGTCAACCGTGAATTTCGGACTTTTTTCAAAAAAGTTTTGACACAACAAAGGCGATCGAAATCAGCGGCATTTTCGCGTGCAAAAGGCCGCAATCGCGGCCTTTTTTCCAAAATTATGCTTTGCGGAACCATCAGTCGAGAAGGCTCCTCACAAGCGCATCCGCCTTGGTTGTAAGCTCGTTCAAGAGCGCATCGGTCTGCGCTTGCGTGGGCGCGTTTGCACCAATGTATATCTTAAGTTTCGGCTCCGTACCCGACGGGCGTACGCATATCCATGCACCGCCCTCAAGAAAATACCGAAGCACATCCGAGTTCGGCAAACCGATGGGCGAAACCGTCCCCGTTTCCGCTTGCACACGTTCGTTTTTTGTAAAATCCTCCGCGTACTCCACCTTCAATGTACCAAACGCGGCCGGCGGATTTTGCCGCAGTGCGCGCATGGCACCACCGATCCGTTCAATGCCTTCTTTGCCCATAAGCGTGTACGATTTGACCGCATCCTTATAATAACCGTAGGTACGGTACATTTCCTCGATCACATCATACAGCGTTTTCCCCTGCTCGCGGTAATAAACGCACGCCTCGCTCAAAAGCATGGCGGCACATACGGCGTCTTTGTCGCGCGAAAAGCCGCCCGCAAGGAAGCCGAAGCTTTCTTCAAAGCCGAACAGGAACTTTTTTTCTCCTGTGCGCACACACTCCTCGATTTTTTCGGAAATGAAGCGGAAACCCGTAAGCACGTCTTCGATTTGAATGCCGAAGCGCGCGCAAATGGCATCCGCCATGCGCGTAGTCACGATGGATTTTACGACGAGTCCGTTTTTCGGAAGCTCGCCCTTTTCAAAAAGCGACGAAAGCAGATAATGCAAAAGCAGGCTGCCGATTTGGTTGCCCGAAAGCACCTGAAACGCACCGCCCGCGGGGCGAACCGCAACGCCGAGGCGATCGGCATCCGGATCGGTGCCTAGAACCACATCCGCACCGATCGATTGCGCAAGCTCGATGGCGAGCTTCAGGGCGTTCGGATCCTCGGGGTTTGGCGCTTTCACCGTGGGAAACGCGCCGTCGGGCAGCTCCTGCTCCTTCACGACGCTTACATTCGAAACGCCTACGCGCGAAAGAAGCGTAACGACCGGAACGAGGCCGGAACCGTGCAGCGGTGTATAAGCGATTTTAAGGTCTTTCCCTTTTTCTTTTAAAAGCGCAGGGTACTGCAAAAGCGTTTGGGTGGCCGCGTAATATGCATCATCCACCTCTTTGCCGATGATGCGCAAAAGCCCGCTCTTTATGGCCTCTGCCTCATCCATGGGCAAAGCCGTAAAGTAGGGCACGTTTAAAATCGCCTTTAAAATTTCTCCTGCTTGCTCGGGGCCGCATTGGCCGCCGTCCTCCCAGTACACCTTGTAGCCGTTGTACTGCGGCGGGTTGTGGCTCGCGGTGATAACGATGCCCGCGATACAGTTGAAGTGGCGCACCGTAAAGGAAAGGAGCGGCACGGGGTGAAGGGTTTCAAAAAGATATACCTGCACGCCGTTTTGCGCGAGCACCAACGCGGCCTCTTTGGCAAATTCGGCAGACATATGCCGCGAATCGTACGCTATGGCAACACCGCGCCCGCACGCCCCGCCGCAGGACTTGAGGTATTGCGCAAGCCCTTTTGTGGCGCGCCGAACCACATGCACGTTCATGCGGTTCGTCCCCGCGCCAAGAATGCCGCGAAGCCCTGCCGTACCGAAGGAAAGCTCGGTATAAAACCTATCTTCCTTTTCTTTTTCGTCTCCCGCGATTTTTTGGAGCTCTGCTTTGAGCGAAGCGCCAAGCGAAGGCTCGCGAAGCCAGCTTTCATAAAGTTCTTGATAGGCCGTCATATTATTCCTCCTTTTCCGCAGCTTTCAGCTTGCCCAAAGGCTGTGAAAAGCGCAGAAGCGCGTTTTGCGTCATGCTGAACGCCTCGTCCGCGCCCACGACGATGTGGTCGTTGAGCGCGATGCCCAAAGGTTCGAGCGCGCGTAGCATGAGTTTTGTGGTGGTATAATCCTCCGTGCTCGGGTTTGCGTCGCCGGAAGGATGATTGTGCGTTAAAATAACGCTGTTCGCGCCGTGCCGCAGCGCGCATTCCGCCACAAGGCGCGGGTACGCCGCGGTTTCTAAAAGCGTGCCGCTGCTGATTAAATCGCTGTGCAGTACGCGCCGCTTTTTATCGAGCGACACCGCATACATCGCCTCGTAGCGCTTCCCCTCAAACAGCGCCGCGCAAAAGTGCGCCGCCTCCATAGGTGTTGAGAGCTTAGGCGTCTCCTTGGTTTCCAACATTTTGGGGGAAAGTGCGCCCACAAGCGATAAAAGAACCGCCGCCTGTGTACCGATACCGGGTTCTTTTTGAAGCTCGTACGGGTTCGCCTTCAAAACACCCTTCAGCGACCCAAACCGCGCAATGAGGCTATGCGCAAGCTCGTTGGTATCTTTTCTTGGGATGGCAAAGGTCAGCAAAAGCTCCAGCGCCTGATGCTCATGAAAAGCATCAATGCCCTGCTCCAAGTAGGTTTGCCTGAGCCGCTCCCGATGCCCCTCGTGCATCATTTAACCTCTTCAAGAAGCGCCCTGTCGCCGGGCACCTTCAGCATGAGCGCGCCGCCGATGAGGAACAGCACGAGAACCGGTATTACACCGTAATGCACGTCCTCACTGAACATAAGAACGATCGCCATAAGCATGGTTCCCACCACGGACTCGAACTTGCCGAAAATGTTATAGAAGCCGAAGTACTCGCCCGCACGCTTTTTGTCGGGGATGAGCTTGCCGAAATACGAGCGGGAAAGCGCCTGCACGCCGCCCTGCGCCGTGCCCACAAGGCACGCGAGCAGCAAAAACTGCCAGCCTTCGTACATGAAAAAGCCCACAATGGAAACCAAGATATAGGTTGCGACTCCGACAAGAATCATATTCTTGTGCCCGAAGCGTACACCGAGTTTATCGTAAAGGATCGAGCAGGGAAACGCCACAATCTGCGTGAGGAAAAGCCCGCCGATGATGTAGAGCGCGCCGATGCCGATGGTATCTGCAAGCTTACTCGCCATCATGATGATGGCGCCCACACCGTTGATGTAGCAGAAATACGCAAGGAAGAAGCGGAACAGCGCCTTATCGCGCGAAAATTCTTTGAGATTTTTGAATGTGCGCGAAATGCTTTCGCCCACCAAATTCTTTTTCTTTTCAATATAGGAAAGCTGCTTGACGTTTTTGAAAAACGGAATTGTGAATACCGCCCACCAAACGGCTGTGATGAAGCAGGCGAGCTTCATGGCGGTTTCGGAATCAAACGGGAGCAAAGGAATCATGCCGTCGCTTGAAAGCATGTAAAGCGCGATGCTCGCAACAAACGGAATGGTGCTGCCACCGATGTACCCGAGCGCAAACCCCCAAGAGGACACTTTGTCCATGCGCTCGCGGGTGGTAACATCCACAAGGAATGAATCGTAAAATACATTTGCGCCCGCAAAAGCGAGGTTGGTCGCCGCAAACAGCAGCAAAAACGCAGGATAGAAGCTCACGATCGGCAAAAGCCCCGTGGCCACCACGCCGATGAGCACGAACGCCGCGAACATGCGCTTTCTCATGCCCTTATAGTCGCCCACCGCCCCAAGGATGGGTGCGCACAGCGCGATGATGAGCGCGGAAAGCGAAACCGCCCAAGCCCAGTCCGCCGCGTGCCGCACCGAATCAACGCCCGCCTTCTCCGCCACGATGCCCGCGAAAATCGGCAGGATGGACGCTGTTAAAATGGAATACGCGGAGTTTGCCCAGTCGTACATCATCCAGCTTTTTTCGGTTTTTGTAAACTTGCTCGCCATGAAAATGCCCCCCGTTTCTCAATATATAAATAGGGAAAACAAGTAGAAAATACCAATTTCATTATAATGTAGCCCACGCGGTATGTACAGAAAAATGCGTGTAACGTCGAGGATCAAAAAGCACGTGTGCAACTATGTGTTTTCACAACCTGCATGTATAGTAATAACATTTGTTATAATTTTTTTGTTTACTATTGACATGACTACGATAGTCGACTATAGTAGCATATAAGGAAAATATAGAAAGGTGACACGCACTATGATTACGATTCAAGTAAACATTGAGGAAGACATCCTAAAGGAAGCCGAAAGCGCGCTTTATTCGATTGGGATGGATGTGCAGATCGCTATAAGCATATTCTTGCGGCGGGTCGCTCTGGAAAAAGGATTTCCTCTGCCTATGAGTACGCCATCCACTAGTCAGAGAGAAGCAATTGCTTTCGACGAAATTCCGCCACAACGCATAGGCACCCAACCTCATTTAGCACAAAACAACACCATTACGCGGGCCATGGTCGACGCTGTATGGACTGCTTTTATGGTCTACTACAAAGGCAACGGAAAAATAAGCAGCCTGAGCTATGAGGTATCCGAAACCTCGGGCATGAGCCAAGGAAGCGCTTTCATCTATTTGAACATACTTTTGAATCTTGTCAAAGGCGAGCCCAATACACGTAATATGAAAATAGCCGACTTGAAATATTTGCTGGGAAAAATAAATACCGAACTAGGCACAGGCGCGTATCAAAACGCCATAAACTCCCTCAAACAGTCAATCCCCTATTGGCGAGCAAGGATTTCCGAATCTTTTGCCGATCAAGTCGAGGCCCTTTGTGAATAGACCATTGCGGACCTTTTGATCTTCTCTATATTCACATTTCTTACCGTGCCAAAACAACCAAAGGCCCTCGCAAAATCCGCGAGGGCCTTTGGTGTGTTAACATACGTTAAATGCCTTGCTTCACAATCTCTTTCATGGCCGCGACGAAGGCGCGGTTTTCTTCCATGGTACCAACGCTCACGCGAAGCGAGGTATTAAGGCCCCATTGCGTTCCTGGGCGCACGATGACACCGCGCCTTAACAGCGCCTCGTGCACCTTGCCTGCATCCATAAGTGTATCTGCAAATACGAAGTTGGCGTTGGGCTTCGCACAAGGCATGTTCATTTCCGCAAACGCGTTTGCAAGATACGCACGCCCTTCGCTGTTGAGCCGCTTCGACGCCCCTACAAACGCCGTATCAAAAAGCGCTGCCGTAGCACCCGCCTGCGCCAC
>DLFZ01000073.1:8319-10451 GCA_002482435.1 Christensenella sp. UBA7707 | reverse complement strand
CCTTCGCATAGAAGGCGGGAGCGTACTTGATAGCGACAATCCTCAAGTAAGCGCATTTTTTAAGGGCCTGCCCAAAGAAAATACTATTGTTTGTGAGCTTGGGTTCGGAATGAACCAAAATGTTACCGGCTTATGCGGGTATACCGCTTTGGATGAAAAAATGGCGGATACCTTCCACATTGCCGTAGGCGCGAACGATATGTTCGGCGGGCAAAACCGCGCATCTGTGCACATGGACTTCGTGGGCAAAGGGCAGATAGAATTTTAAATGAAACAAAAAGGGGTGTTTTTATGAACAACTCTCTACAGGAAACGATGTTTTCCTATTTTGACGAAAGAATCGCCGCGTGCGACCGGCAAAAGGAATGGCTGCTGAACGACGAGCGGGCGGATGAAGCGGTGTTTGAAACCATTCGTTCAAACGTATACGGCATTTTCAAGGCCATGCTTAAAGCAGCCATAAAAAGATCGAGTTCGGATGATGCCGAGGCGATAAAGCGCTTTTTCCTGCTAAAAATAGAGGAGATACCTGTAAGCTGGAAGGAATCTTACCGCAAGGCGGAGCAGTATGGCGACGCCGAAAAAATGCAGATCGAAACGATTAAGCTTGAAACAGTGGAGGAGATAGAAGCCACGTTTCAGCGTATCTGGGAGGGGCGGCAATGACGGAGACGGAGGCGATTGGCCTTTTTAAATGCCTGTCGGATAAATCAAGGCTGCAAATTTTAAAGTCGCTTGTCGTTGAGGACATGTATGTGGAGCGCTTGGCCGAACGGCTGAATTTGACCGCGCCTACGATTTCCTTCCACCTAAAAAAGCTGACCGATGCGGGTGCCGTTGTTTCCTACAAAAGCCAATACTATACCATGTATTCGCTTTGTAAGGATGTTTTCATGACGAGCATCCTCGATATCATCAAGGAAGAATCGGACGAGGCAACGCTGCAGGCGCAGCGGGAGGCACAATACCGTCAAAAGGTGATGGATGCCTTTTTTGAATATGGGAAGCTCAAGGCGATCCCCGCGCAGCGAAAGAAAAAGCGGATCGTTTTTGAGGAAATCGCAAAGGCGTTTGCGTTTGGAAGGGTTTATACCGAACGAGAAGTGAACCTCATCATTGCCGACTATCATGACGATTTCTGCACGATACGCCGCGATATGATAGCGGAACAGCTTTTGACCCGAAACAAAGACGGATACCGGCGCGTTTGCGACGCCGACAAAATACCCGATGGGGAAGAAAATCGAATCGTTGAATGAACTTGAAAGAGCCGGTTCCTTGTTAGGAACCGGCTCTTTTTAAAAGGATAAAGCAGCTTAGAATACGAGCTTTTCTTCGATGTACTTCACGAGCTCGTCAATGGCAATGCGCTCTTGCGCCATGGTGTCACGATCGCGCACGGTCACGGTGCCGTTTTCAAGGGTGTCGAAGTCCACCGTAATGCAGTACGGCGTGCCAATTTCGTCCGCGCGGCGGTAGCGCTTTCCGATGGCGCCGGTTTCATCGTAATCGACCATGAAGTGCTTGGCGAGCAGTGCGTAAACTTCCTTTGCCTTGTCGCCGAGCTTGTTCTTTTGCAGCGGGAACACCGCCGCCTTAAAGGGAGCAAGCGCGGGGTGGAGGTGCAAAATGTTGCGCACATCGCCGTCTTCAAGGGTTTCCTCGTCGTAAGCGTTGCACAAAAACGCCAGCGCAACGCGGTCGGCGCCAAGGGAGGGCTCGATGCAGTAAGGAATGTAGCGCTCATTGGTAAACGGATCCTGATAGTCAAGCGTCACACCGGAATGCTCCGAGTGCGCCTTCAGGTCAAAGTCCGTACGGCTCGCGATGCCCCAAAGCTCGCCCCGGCCAAACGGAAATTCATATTCGATGTCGGTGGTGCCGTTGGAGTAATGGCTCAGTTCCTCTTTTTCGTGCTCGCGCATAGAGATGTTTTCGGGGTTCATACCGAGGGAAAGCAGGAAGTTTTTGCAGTAATCCTTCCAGTAGCCGTACCAAGTGAGCTCCGTGCCGGGTTCGCAGAAGAACTCAAGCTCCATCTGTTCAAACTCGCGGATGCGGAAAATAAAGTTACCCGGCGTAATCTCGTTGCGGAACGATTTGCCGATTTGCGCAATGCCGAAGGGCAGCTT
>DLFZ01000073.1:5634-8258 GCA_002482435.1 Christensenella sp. UBA7707 | reverse complement strand
GCCCTGAAAGGTTTTGAACATCATGTTGAACTTGCGGATGGGCGTAAAATCAGCCTTCCCGCATTCGGGGCAGGTGATTTTATGCTCGGCGATGTAGGCTTGCATCTGCTCGTTGGACCAGCCGTCGGGGTGTACGCCCTCTAGACTGTGCGCATGTACATAGTCCTCAATGAGTTTATCCGCGCGAAAGCGCGCCTTGCAGGATTTGCAATCCATCAGCGGATCGTTAAAGTTTACAAGGTGGCCGGACGCCACCCAGGTTTCCGGGTTCATAAGGATTGCCGAATCCATACCCACGTTGTAGGGGCTTTCCTGCACGAACTTGCGCCACCAAGCGCGTTTGATGTTGTTTTTGAATTCCACGCCGAGCGGGCCATAGTCCCATGAATTTGCAAGGCCGCCGTAAATTTCGGAGCCCGCAAAAATGAAACCGCGGTTTTTGCACAGCGCGACGAGTTTGTCCATGGTAACGGTTGCCATATTCATTCCCCTTTAACAGGCGGTTTCGCGCCGCCTGAAAATATTGCGTCTTTTACCGCCGCGTGCCGCGGCAAATGCCTTTTATCAACGAGTCTGCGCTTAATCATAACATACGCAAGCCGTTTGTCAAGATGCACACATGGCGGCGAAGTTGCGTAGTATATCCTAGCAAGAGCGCGCCGCGCTTAATTTTGAAGGAGGCATTTCTAGTATGTTCAATTTCGGCAACAATTTCGGCAACAACAGCTGCTGGTGGATTATCATCCTCATCCTGCTGTTCAGCTGCTGCGGAAACAACGACGACAGCTGCGGCTGCGGCAACAACAACGGAAACAACTGCTGGTGGATCATCATCCTGCTGCTTCTCCTCGGCTGCTGTGGCGATGTCGGCGGCACGTCGAACAACAACTGCGGTTGCGGCTGCTAGCGGTTAACACACGAACCGCCCGAAGTTGAGGCGGGCAGAGTGCCCGCCTCAAACCCGCTAACCAAGCGCTCCTTTTGCTCTTTCGTCAGCCTTTTCAAGGCGCACTCACGCTTCATCGCCTCCGCTTTGCCCACAAAAGCCTCGCAATAGGCGAGGGCTACGGGCAAACGCACACGCGTATACTTGCTTGCCGTTCCGTTGTTGTGAGCGGCAAGCCTTCTTTTTATATTGTCGGTATAGCCGGAGTAAAGCGTTCCATCCGCACAGCGCAGCATATACGCATAATACATGCTCAATAACCAAGCTCCTCATCCACCAGAATAAGGTGCATGGTTTTGACCATGCGCGGCGGATATTCGATGATGGCGGTTACGCGGCACATGCGCTGCGGTATGTCGCAGTTAGAACATTTTCCGTCCTCCGCACAGGGGGTGGGGAGGTTCAGCCGCCTCGCATTTTTGGGGCAGGCTTCCGTTTTGACGCGCTTGAGCGCCGCGCTTAAGGTTTTGACAAGCTTGTTTTTTCCGATGATGAAAATCACGTTTTCCGGCCCACCGATGATGGCGGCCACGCGGTTGCCGGTACCGTCTATGTTCACAAGAGTTCCGTCGAGCGTGATGGCGTTGGTGGAGCAAACGTAAAAATCCGCGGTGGCAGCGCCGAGAAATACCCTTTTCCTGTCTTCCGGCGTGTCCCAATGCTTGTATACGGCGTTGCCCTGTGCTCGAAGCGCTTCGCTTAAGCCAAGACCGTGCACCGTTGCGGAGCCGCCGAAGCCTACTGAGCCCGCGCCAATCAAAGAAAGCACAATTTCTTTTGCCTGCGCGGCGTTTTCGGCGGGGTGTACGACGTAGCCCTTATGTTCAAGCGTGCTTACGAATGAATCGAAATCCTTACAAAACATAGTTTCCTCCGACAAGCTTTTTCTCATGATACCACGCCTCCCAAATGCTTGCAATTTTATGCCGCATCAAGTATGATTTGCAGAGAAAACCAAAGAATCATGGAGGGTTTCATGGCTTTTCCCCGCGAGTTTATCAGGAACTTCTGCATCATCGCGCACATCGACCACGGTAAATCCACGTTGGCCGACAGGCTTATGGAGCTTACCGATACGGTCGCCGCGCGCGACATGGAGGAGCAGCTCCTTGATACCATGGAAATTGAGCGCGAACGCGGCATCACCATCAAGGCGACGGCCGTGCGCATGTTCTATACGCACGAAAACGGCAACCGGTATATGTTCAACCTCATCGATACGCCGGGGCATGTTGACTTTACCTATGANNTATGAGGTTTCAAGAAGCCTTGCGGCCTGCGAAGGTGCCGTGCTCGTTGTGGATGCCACACAGGGCATCGAGGCACAAACATTAGCAAACGTTTATCTCGCGCTTGACGCGGGGCTTGAAATTGTACCTGTGATCAACAAAATCGACTTGCCGAGCGCCGACGCGGAGTATGTCGCTAAAGAAGTTGAAGACGTAATCGGCCTTCCTGCCATGGACGCGCCTCGTATTTCCGCCAAAAACGGTATCAATGTTGAACAGGTTTTAAAGCAGGTCGTTGAGCTGGTGCCTCCGCCCGCGGGCGATGTACAGGCACCGCTTCGCGCGCTCATCTTCGATAGCATTTATGACAATTACAAAGGCGCTCTGAGCTATGTGCGTGTAAAGGAAGGCACCGTAAAACCGGGCATGAAAATACGCTTCATGGCGGG
>DLFZ01000073.1:0-5572 GCA_002482435.1 Christensenella sp. UBA7707 | reverse complement strand
CATTGTAGCCTCCATTAAGAGTGTGGCGGATACCAAAGTGGGCGATACCATTACCGATGCTTTAAACCCCGCCAAGGAACCGCTGGCCGGCTACAAGGAAGCCAACCCCATGGTGTTCTGTGGTATTTACCCCGCTGACGGCGCGGATTATGAAAGCCTCAAAGAAGCGCTTGAAAAGCTCAAGCTCAACGACGCTTCCTTAAAATACGAGCCGGAAACCTCCATGGCGCTCGGCTTCGGGTTCCGTTGCGGCTTTCTGGGGCTTCTTCACATGGAAGTNNGAAAGGCTCGAGCGTGAGTTCGACCTCGATCTTGTGACCACCGCGCCGAGCGTTATCTACAAGGTTATGAAAACCGACGAAACGGAATTGCTTCTCGACAACCCGAGCAACATGCCAAGCCCCACGGAAATTCTCTACATGGAGGAACCCATGGTGGAGGCGCATATCATGGCGCCATCGGAGTTNNGGCACCATCATGGAGCTGTGCCAGGAAAAACGCGGCATCTTTCAGGATATGAAGTATATGGAAGAAAAGCGCGTCAACATCAAATATACGCTGCCGCTCAACGAGATCATTTACGATTTCTTTGACCAACTGAAGTCCCGTAGCCGCGGTTACGCGTCGTTTGATTATGAAATCGCCGGTTATGAACGCTCCGACCTTGTGAAGCTCGACTTTTTGCTCAACGGCGATATGTGCGATGCGCTCTCCACCATCGTTCACCGCGACAAGGCCTATTCCAAGGGTAGGGCGGTGGCCGAAAAGCTTCAGGAGGTCATACCGCGTCAGCAGTTTGAAATTCCCATTCAGGCGGCCATCGGCGGAAAGATCATCGCGCGTGAAACCGTGCGCGCCGTCCGCAAGGATGTGCTTGCCAAGTGCTACGGCGGTGACATTACACGTAAGAAGAAGCTCTTGGAAAAGCAGAAGGAAGGCAAGCGGCGCATGCGTCAGGTTGGCTCCGTTTCGCTGCCGAGCGAGGCGTTTATGAGCGTGCTTCGCATCGACTAAGCATAACGCGCCATTGCTGTGCTATCGGCTCTTGCCGTAGCGCCACTACGCCTTCATGCCTCTCCGCCTTGCATTGCCACGTTTTCCAACCCTCTAAACTCTTTGATTGTAAAGCTGCCGGTTTGAATGCTATGCAAGGAAGAGGGGGGGCCGTAGCGGGGCTGCGGCGACAAACGATGATAGAAAAGTGCGCCAAAATAGCAGCTTTACGGCGTAGGGGTTTGACTCCCATTACCTTATGGCCGGTATTTACATCCACATTCCGTTTTGCGTCAAAAAATGCGCGTACTGCGACTTTGTTTCTTTTGAGAACTCGCCGCATGTGCGTCAATATGTAAACGCCTTGAAAGCCGAAATGGAAATTTCGGCTTTCCGTTTGCCGTACCGCCGTTACGATACGGTTTTTGTGGGCGGAGGTACGCCATCCATTCTCCCGCCGGGCATGATGCGGCAGGTTTTTGACGCGCTCAAAGCAAAGTTTGACCTCGCAAACGATGCGGAGATCACCGTGGAATGCAACCCCGGCACGGTGGATCGCGAAAAGCTGAACGAATATTTGTCGTGCGGCGTCAACCGCCTTTCCTTCGGGCTTCAAAGCGCGAACGACAGGCTTTTAGGCGAGATCGGCCGCATCCATGTTCTTGAGGATTTTCTGAAAAGTTGCGAGGCAGCGCGGCAGGAGGGTTTCCAAAACATCAATGCCGACGTTATGTACGGGCTTCCCAAGCAAACGGTTGACGATCTTTCGCAAACGCTCGATGTACTTTTTACGCTTCCGGTCGAGCATGTTTCGGCGTACTCGCTGATTCTTGAAGAGGGCACGCCGCTTTTTAAGCGCGTAGAGCGCGGCGAAACCGTTTTGCCTGACGAGGACGAGGCATATCAAATGCACCGTTTCTGCATCGATAAGCTTCAAAATGCCGGTTACGAGCGCTATGAAATTTCAAACTACGCACGACGCTTGAAAGCGGGCGAAAAGAGCCCATGGCAATGCCGGCATAACCTCAATTATTGGAACAATGGCGAGTATTTGGGCGTTGGGTTGAACGCGCATTCTGCCATGCGTTTGGAGACGGGCGGCTGGACGCGCTGGAGCAACGCCGAAACCCTTACTTCCTACTTTTCCTCCATTGACGGAAGCCTGCTGCCTGCCGGGGAAAAAATGCCGATCTCACGCGGCGAGGAAATGTTTGAAACCGTAATGCTCGCGTTTCGAAAGACCGAAGGACTTTCGCTGTCCTCTTTTTTCGAGCGTTTTGGCGTAGCGTTTGAAATACACTACAAAAAAGCGATTGCGACGCTTGACGGGACGGGGTACCTTGCGATTGAAAAAGGGTTTGCGCGCCTAAGTGAGCGGGGGCTCGACATGCAAAACGAGGTCCTGCTGCATTTTATGGAAGAAAACTAAGGGTTGTGGACGTTGTGCTGAATTGAAAATAACACGAAAGGAATTCTTCTGGGTTATTGACATATGACTGAAACGGGTCTATCCTAATAAATGTCATATGTCAACAATGAAAGATAAGGTGATGCCATGCCAAGACCGACGAAATGGCGCAGGGTGTGCACGGTACCGTGCTGCACCAGGTTTGCGCCGGAATCTTACGCACATGATACACGGGTCAAAATGACGGTGGATGAGTACGAAACCATTCGTTTGATCGACCTTGAAGGGATGACGCAGGCGGAATGTGCCGAGCAAATGGAAGTTGCGCGTACAACTGTACAGGCAATCTATGCATGCGCGCGAAAAAAGCTGGCGGCGTGCATTGTCAACGGCGCCGCACTTGAGATTGGGGGCGGCGAATATCGCGTTTGCGAAGAGCGCGACGGCTGCCATGGGTACGGCTGTCGGCGCGGGCACTGCGGGGGACAAGGCGGTTGCGGAAACAAAAAGCACCACGGTTGCGACCAAGCGGAAGGACAAAACGAGAAAGGAGAAGTTGAATGAAACGAGTAGCGGTAGCTTATGAAAATGGGGATGTGTTTGGGCATTTCGGACATACGGAACGCTTTAAAATTTATGACGTTGAAAACGGGAAAGTAACAGTTGCAACCACCGTGAATACAAACGGCAGTGGACATGGCGCGCTTGCGGACGTTTTAAAAAAGTGCGAGGTCGATACGCTTATTTGCGGAGGTATAGGTGCAGGCGCAAAGCGTGCACTTGCGGAGGCGGGCATTGTACTGTACGGCGGTGTTTCCGGCAATGCGGATCAGGCGGTGGAGGATCTTCTGCGGCAAAAGCTCGTTTACAATTCTGAAGTATCGTGCGACCATCACGGTGAACATCATGACGGCTCCTGCGGTGAGCATGATGGGTCCTGCGCACACCATCACGCGAATTGAAACAATAAGAGCAATCGGCGGCGGCCTACGGGCTTGCCGCTTTTTGTTGTCAAAAAAGAAAATGATGCTGGATTTTTTAAAAAAGCAAAGCGCCACGGCAAGGAAAGATAGCGCCTTATCGGCATGAAAACGCGTTTTGAAAAACATCATATGAATGTTGCTGTTTTGTCACATTGGCGAGCCTGTCAGCGCCTTGACATTAAATGTCGGCGGTGATATTTTTAATGAGATGATTAGCACTCCGCACAGCTGAGTGCTAACATGCGGAGCGGAAACGTTTGGAAAGGAGGCCGCGGCGATGGAACTCGATATGCGCAAAATGCTCATTTTGCAGGCGATCATCGACGATTATACGCTTACGGCAGCCCCGATCGGCTCGCGCACGATTTCCAAACGTCACGAAATTGGCCTTTCTTCCGCCACCATTCGCAACGAAATGTCGGATCTTGAGGAGCTTGGTTTTTTGGAGCAGCCCCACACAAGCGCGGGCAGAGTTCCTTCCGATAAGGCATATAGGCTCTACGTCAACAGCATCATGCGGCACGCGAGCCTAACCGAGCAGGAAGCCCGCTACATCGAGCGGTATTTTTCCACCGCGCTCGACCGCGTGGAGGATGTGGTGCGTCAAACCGCGCGTGCCATTTCCGACATGACGAAGTACACCTCCATGGTGTTGAGCCCCCAGCTTCACGGTGTGAAGCTTAAGCACATTCAGCTTGTACCGGTTTCCGACAACAAGGCGCTTGCCGTAATTGTAACGGATGCGGGAATTGCCAAGGATACCTTTCTCTATGTTCCGCCAGGAACAGGCGCGGGTGAGCTCGAAAGGCTTTCCCGTATGCTGACGGAGCGTTTCTCGGGCATGAAGGTGCAAGATGTGAGCGAAGCTATTTTGCGGGAAATGCCACTGGAAATGCGTCAGCAGCGCGATTTTGTACAGTCGGTTGTGAAAGCGCTCGGCACGAGCGTAAGCACTGGGAAAAGCAATGTAGAGGTTTGCGGTACAACGAACCTTTTGAACTATCCGGAGTTCAGCGACCTTGAAAAGGCTCGAACCTTCCTTTCTTCTCTGGAGGAAAAGGAAGTGCCCTACGAAATGCTTCGCGCCGCGACCAAAGTGGAGTTTTCCATCACCATCGGCAGCGAAAACGAAAAGCCGGATCTAAAGGGAAGCAGTGTGGTTACGGCCACCTATAAAATAGGCGACAGCACGACGGGGTCTTTGGGCGTAATCGGCCCGACCCGCATGGATTATGCGCGGGTGCTTGCGGTACTGCGGCACATCGGCAACAGCTTAAGCGGCGTGCTGACGAATATGTTTGAAGAGGAGCGAAAGTAAATTGCACCAGAAAAACGACAAGCGTGAAAAGGCGGCGGAAGAAAAGCTCATGCAGGACGTCGCCGAGGGTATGGCGGAAAGCGCCGAGCAGCAAAACGAAGAAACTTGCAGCGAAAAGGAACCCTCAAAGCCTGCCGATGGAGTTACCATGACGAAGGCTGAGTTCCTTCAAGTGAAGGAGCACATCGAAAAGCTGAAAAACGAGCGTGAAGAGCTTGTAAATCTCGCAAAAAGAACGCAGGCCGATTTTGACAATTTCCGTAAACGGAACGCAGCCATTTCTTGCGAAAGCCTCGAAGAGGGCACGCGCTGCGTGATCAAGGAGCTTTTGCCGGTGATTGACAATTTCGAGCGCGCGCTGCAAACGGGCGGTGAAGGCGACGCTTGGCGCGAAGGAGTACGCCTTGTTTACAAGCAGTTTGTAAACGTGCTTGAAAAGAACGGCCTCGCGGAAATCGAATCGGAAGGGCAGTTTGACCCTGAGCTTCATGAAGCGGTGCTTCAGGAGGAAGCCGAGGGAAAAGCGGAGGGAGAGATCGTCGAGGTTCTGCAAAAGGGTTATAAGGTAAAAAATCGCATCATTCGCCATAGTATGGTGAAGGTCGCGAAATAATAGAAGAGCATTGGAACATCAGGAGGTATAGATAAAATGGCAAAAATCATCGGCATCGACCTTGGCACCACGAATTCCTGCGTGGCATTTTTGGAAGGCGGCGAACCCGTTGTTATTCCCAACGCGGAAGGTGCCCGCACGACGCCTTCGGTGGTATCGTTCAAAGGGGAAGAGCGCCTTGTCGGCCAAATCGCAAAGCGGCAGGCGATCATCAACCCCGATCGCACCATTTCCTCCATTAAGAGGGAAATGGGTAC
>DLFZ01000234.1 GCA_002482435.1 Christensenella sp. UBA7707 | reverse complement strand
CGCGTACCTACAACGATCATGTTATTGAATACCGATGGCGTTGATTCGATGCGCGAGCCGATGTCAAGCTCATAGATCACCGCTCCTGTTCGCGGGTCGTGGATGCGCATGATACCGCCACGGTCGCACTGGATGAGGTAGGCTTTCTCGTTTTCGTCGTAAACCACAACGGGTGAACTCCAATACCCGTTTGCCTGCTCATACCGCCACAGTTCCTCGCCCGTTTCCTTGTTGTAGGCAATGATGCGGCCACCTAAAATACTTTCGCCGTCCACCGTTACGGGAAGGAGTGTGGAATTGTAAATAACGATGTCTGCTATATTGCCGTGGCCTACATGCGGCGTGGTGAGCGTGCCGCCGTTGGAGGATTCGCGCCCCATCGAAGCGTCATATTCCTTTTGCCAAACGATTTCCCCTGTCAGGCCGTTGATTTTGCGGTGTACACTCTTCCCTAAGCCGTTCGCTATACCGCTTTGCTTATCCACCTCGTTGGCGGTATAAAGGTAAAAGGTTTGTGCGTCGTAATCCTCCTCCACGACCATGCTCGTATCGCTGTCGTCGAGTACGTCCACAATGTACTGCGGCTCGAGGGTGTTGAGGTTGACGCATTGTAAATAACCGCCGTTGTCGGTAAAAAAGCCATACTCTCGCCAAATCGCGATGGAGTTTTCAATCCCCCACCAACGGCTAGTATTGCCCTCACCATAGCCGGACGCCGTGTAGCGGTATTTGGTGAGCGGCTCCGGGTCCACGCTTACAGTACCTGCCACGGGGTCATACTTCGTGTTGAGCTTTAAGGTGTACAAAATGCCGTTCTCGCCGGGCTCAATGAGGGTATCTGTTTCCGCATCCACCAACGAACTCGAGTCGTACGCCTGAAACTTGCGGTAAGAGAACGGGTCTTCGCCACCGAACTTGTAGATCACCTTGTTCTCGATAAGCGAAATAATGCGGTACCACGCGCCTGTACCATCCACATCCGAAGGGATACCCTGCCCCGTGTACAAAAGAGGATAACCGCGCGGGTCGAGCGAAGCGGTCCCTTTTGTTACAACACCGATGTCAATCGGTCTGCGCGTTTCCTCGCCGGTTTCAAGGTCTAGGAAATAAATGTGCCCATCCATCGTTGGGTAAATAACCTCGGTAAAACCTTCCTTGGTTTTAAACTTATCGTACACACCGAGGGCCTTTCTGACCTCATCGTCCCATTGAACAATGAGTGGCATGCCCGTCCAGCCGGTGCCCGTCCAAGTGCCGTAATCCGGCACCGAAAGAGAACCTATGCTCTTATCCCATACACGCGAAAGCGTTTTTTGCAAAATGGCGGCAGTACCATAGGTAAAACCGTTTCTGTAATTGTTTCCGGCAAAGGTGATGATGCCCTTCACTTTGGTATACGCGTCGCCCGAATCAAAGTGAATCGGCGACTCGCGCGTATAACTTGAAACATCCTGCTTGTTTGCCATGACCGAGTAAGAAAAGCCGATCTCGCTGAAACTTTCCGCCGTACCTTTTTGTATTGCGAGGCCGCTCGACAGGGTAGGTACAGGCGTTGGCGTGGGAACAGGGAGCGCAACAGTCGGCTGCGGCGACCCATTTGCACCCCCGCTTTGGGGATTTCCTGAGTTTCCGCCTTTTTGAAACAACTTGGGTAAAAATACCGCCATACCGGCTACAACGCCCAAAAACACCACTACGATAAGAAACCGCCTTAAGCCGTATCTTGGTGAGCGTCTAAACTTTCTTCGCGTTTGTCTTCCCATGATCTTTTGTTTTCTCCCGCTGTTGGTTTATCGTGTGGACATCGAATCGCCGACTCAACCCTCAGGAGTCTGCGTTGGCTCCGGTGTCGGCGTAATAAGCTCGTCCGGCGTTTCTACAAAAGCAATGCTGCCGTTTCCGTTTTCAAAGCGTGCTTCGGGTGAGCAGCTTCCAAGCACTCGAATGTCTTCATCTAGGGTGTAGATAAAAAGCCCAGTGCCCTTTGATCCTCCCGTTGCGTTGATCACAGCGGCACCTTCCACGCTCAGCGTATCCGTCTCCGCCCCGTGGTAAAGCCCTAAGTTGCTTACGGTAAGTGTAGAACCGTCCTTCAGCGCGAGCGTGCGCGCACACTGGAGTGCGTTATAGTTTTCGGANNCAAGCGTACGCGCACACTGGAGCGCGTTGTAATTTTCGGAAGTGTAGGCGAAAAGCTGCGAACCTTCCGAAAGAGTAATACCGCTGTCGGTCGACACTACGCCGCTCATCCCGCCTGTTGCGCTAAGCATGGCGTTGCTCTCAAGCGTAATGCCGCGGGCGGTGGCACCGCTTCCCTCCTGTGCCTCAAAGGTCAAATTGCTGCCTTTGCTGATCGTAAGAAGGCCGATGCAGTTGACGGCGCTCGCAACGCCCCTAACGGTAGATCCTTTGCCTGCTACCGTGCAGTCGCCCAAAGCGCCAATTCCGTCGTAACCGCCCACGATGGTAACATTGTTAAGCGTAAGCGTCATACCGGCTTCCATGCGGATTACACAATCGCCGTTGCCGGTAATGGTAAAACCATTTCCTTCAATGGTAAGGTTACCACGGACATTGGTAAGCTTGAGCATAACGTTTTCAAGGTCGATGTTGTTATCGAGCACGGCAGTGTTCCCTTCGCCCCGTTCGATGAACTCAACAAGGTCGTCCGCAGTCACAATGGCAGAGCCGCCATGCGCATCTGAAAGGTCGATTTTTTCAGGGTCATCCCCATCGCTTTTTGAACAGGCGCAAAGCACCGCGCAAAGCAGCGCCGCGAGCAGAAAAACAGCTAATTTTCGGAAATTAATCGGCAAATGCGTTCTCCCTTCATCCTTCGGCGCAAACGTCGCCAAACAAAACGGGCGCTTTTTCTTTGAGTTCAAGAAGCAGCGCGCACATCAGTTCGCGCGCCTGTGGGTGTGCCGCGCGCGCCGCGCGAAGCGCCAGAATATGCCGCCATTCCCTTATGTTCGCGGTCACCATGATTTCCGTTTTCAAACTGTTGGGCAGCACGCTTCGCGCTTCTTCCGGGGTACAGCCGCATTGAAGCAGCGAAAAATACGCCTGCTCCGCTGCCTCACACGCCTTTTTCCAAAGCTCGTAACGCTCGTTTCCCGTTTCAAAAAAGCATGGCTCGATCACAGTGATCTCGCTGCCAAACCTGCCGTTTGCGTAGTTGATGTAGCGGGTGGATTCCTGAGAAAAGGAGGCAATTCTGTGACGTACAAGCTCGTGGGAAACGCCTCTGTCGCACACGAATTTTACGGTAAAACCGGCGTGTTCAAGCACCGATTCGTGCCCCCGCGAAATGATATTTCGCACAAAGCGCGCGGAAGAATCCTCGGTAATTTTATCTTCCGACTTATAGCATACCCGCCCGCACAGCTCGATTTTTTTGAGCATTTCCTCCGGATGTAACCCGCCGATAAACTCGTAGCCCGCCTTTGTAATCTTCATACCGTACCTCGCGAAACGCTGTATTTTTCCATAACGGCCTGCGCGGCTTTCATACCATCCACCGCGGCGCTTACGATACCGCCCGCGTAGCCTGCGCCTTCGCCGGCAGGATAAAGCCCCTTGATGCGCGTGGCCTGTAAGGTTTCATCACGCACGATGCGTACGGGCGCGCTTGTGCGGCTCTCTACGGCAGTCAAAACCGCGTCGCCCAGATCAAAGCCCTTCAGCTTGCGTGAAAAAGCGCGTATCCCCTCGGCAACGCCCGCGGCGACAAAGTCCGGCAAGCAAGCATAGAGGTTTTTTGCGACAACACCGGGAAGGTAGCTCGGCTTCACCGAACCAAAGCGCCTTGGCTCCGCCTTGTTTAAAAAGTCCTCTACGCGCGAAGCCGGTGCAACGAAACCGCCGCCGCCTAGCTGAAACGCGTCGCGCTCCAGCTTTTCCTGAAAGCAAACGCCGTCGAGCGGGCCAAAGCCAAAATCCTTCGGAGAAACCTGTACCACAATGGCGGCGTTGGAATTTTCGCAATCGCGCGCGCGAAAGCTCATGCCGTTCACAACCACTTGCTCCTCGCCCGACGAGGAAGCTACAATCACCCCACCCGGGCACATGCAAAAGGTATATACCCCGCGTTCGCCGCATTGATCGGCCAAGGCATATTCGGCAGCGCCAAGCCGCGGATGACCCGCAAATGTGCCAAACTGCGCCTTGTAAATGAGCGCGCGGGGATGTTCCACGCGCACGCCCACGGCAAACGCCTTGGGTTGAAGTTCAATGTTCATTCCCTCAAGAAGCCCGTAAACATCACGCGCCCCCTGCCCTGTGGCAAGAATGCACGCGCAGCAGGGTATTGTTTCGCGTTTACCGCCGCATTCCGCCACAACGGATTTGATCGCACCTCTAGCATCGGTTTCAATCTGAACGAGCTTTGTGGAAAAACGAAGCTGTGCGCCGAACGCCATAAGCTTTTCGCGCAGGTTTTTAAGCGTTTCCAAAAGCTTGTCCGTTCCTACATGCGGCTTTGCCATATACAAGATATCTTGCGGTGCGCCGTTTTGCGCCAAAATATCAAGCACTTCGCCCGCGCGCGCATCCTTGATACGCGTGGTCAGCTTACCGTCGGAAAACGCGCCGGCTCCACCCTCGCCGAACATGATGTTGCTTTCAACATCAAGCGCGGCGGTTCCAAAAAACCGTTTCACGTCGGCCTGCCGTTCCTCCACGCGCTTCCCGCGCTCCAGCACGATAGGCCGATAACCGTATTTTGCAAGCTGATAGGCCGCAAACAACCCCGCAGGGCCCATGCCCACCACAACGACCGGCTCACTCATAGGCGTATCGCCAAACCGCGGCGTGTTGTTTTCACGCTGCGGCGCTGCAGCAATACGCTTGTCGCCGCGCAAAAGAATTTGCTTTTCATCCGCCGCGTCAAGCTCAACAAGCACCGTACAGTTATGTACGATGTCGTTTTTTTTGCGCGCGTCAAGCGACATGCGCACCACGCGCAAGCTCTTGATGGCGCTTACGGGCTTATGAACAGCCCTCGCCGCAAGCTCCTGCAGCGAGGACTCGTCTGCGTTCAAAGGAAGAAGTAGTTCCGTAACAACAATGGCCATAGGCTGTCCTTAATCGTTTCTGATGATGACTTCCGCGTATGGGGCGGCAATGG
The DNA here is from genome assembly GCA_002482435.1 of Christensenella sp. UBA7707. Taxonomy (GTDB): domain Bacteria; phylum Bacillota; class Clostridia; order Christensenellales; family CAG-138; genus UBA7707. The sequence continues at coordinate 1,634 of DLFZ01000234.1, read as the reverse complement.
TATAGGTTACTTCGGAGAGCATGCTTTCGTTAGGTAGCCCCAAACGAAGCTCAACCTGATAGGTGCCCGCGCTTAGCCCCGTAACATCCGCATAAACCACAACGTCGTCGCGTGAGAGGGCGCTCATAAGGCTTACCTGACCCGTAATCGTAACGTTGGTGCTCGAAAGGTTANNAACATTGGTGCTCGAAAGGTTAAGCGTCGCCGCAAGCTTTTTGCCAAGGCCCTGTACTTCCACAGGAACCGCCGAAAATGACAGCGTCTGCATTTTTTGACGGATGTTGACGCGCACCTGAATGGTGTTCCCGTTCAGGCTTGTAACGCCCTCGGGCAAAAGCAGCTGAACCTCTTGTTCCACGCTTTCCTTTTCGTTGCTTACATCGATTGGTTCAATGTCAACGCCAGTGAGCGCTTCAATCGTTTCTTTCTCGCCGATAACCGTGATGTTGGAGGAGGGTGAAACGCTGTACCCAACAATTTCGTAGTTAACGGGCAGGTTCTCTCTGCCGGTGATTGCAGCGTCCACGTTTACGGGGAGCTGCGCCATGCGCAAGATACTAAGCTTTATTGGAATTGCAGGAACTTCACCAAGAAGGGTAACGTTTACCGCTTCCCCCGCCGCATTTTGAAGCTCCACGGAAGTGGATTCGTTGTAGCTTTCGGTTCTGCCTGTAAGGTCAATCGGACATACTGCCTTGACTATGGAAGAAATATCCTTCAGCGCGCCTTCGATATCCACATAGCTGTTTGTCGTTTCGGGTTCACCGTTCCAATAGCCGTCCGGCAGCTCGCCATTAAGCGAAACCTCCACGGGAATTCGCTTGGTGAAAAGGTTGTCGATTTCGATGGTCACTTGGGAAGGCGAAACACTTACAACCGTTCCGTCCGGCGTGGTTGCGTCAATTAAAATGGTATAAATGCCCGGGCCGCTTACGCCGCGCAGGCTGATGCTCGCAGTGATGTCGCTCGCGTCAAGGTCGGCATACTTGGTAAGCTCGGTGTTTACCTTTACCGTAATGCTCTTAAGCGCCTGGTTGCGGTCGCTGCGAACAACAAGCTTGCGGGCGATCAGGTCGCCCTCCGCATCGAAGTTAACGGCAACGTTTTCCACGGTTTTGATGCGCATGGGGTTTTGATCCATCATGACATAACCCCATACGAGCATGGCAAACAGCAACGAAAGAAACTTGATCAGAATGTTTTTGGTGAACAAGTTCTTTAAAAACTTTAGCACGGAGAAACGGATTTTATTTTTTGTGTTCATCTTTGTTCCTCCGCAGGAAGAAGGGCAGCGCTGTTTCGCGTTCCCGCAGGAAAACGGATTCCAGCAGATCCTTCAAGGCTTTGTCGTCGATGTAGCGGATAAGCTTCCCTTCACGGGCAAAGGAGATCACGCCCGTTTCCTCGGAAACCACAATCGCGATGCAGTCGGAAATGGAGGAAACGCCGAGCGCGGCCCTGTGTCGCGTGCCAAGCTCTCGCGCGATGCTCATATCCTCCGCGAGCGGCAAAAAGCATGCCGCGGATACAATGGTTTGGCTGCGGATCACAACCGCCCCGTCGTGAAGTGGCGTATTGGGTTCAAAAATGTTCTCAATCAGCGGCGCGGAAATCATGCCGTCAATGCGGGTACC
>DLFZ01000157.1 GCA_002482435.1 Christensenella sp. UBA7707 | reverse complement strand
CAGCGGTTTTCGCTGCCCCCGTCCGACCATATGGCGATGGAGGTAAGAACTGCGCGGGCGGAAATTTCCGCGGACGGAACCGTTCTAATCACTACCTCGTCGCAATCCCCTTATGCCGTAAGGAAGCAGCTTGCGGAGGCGTATTTGATCCCCTCCGGCCAAATACAGGTGAAGGTTCCCTTCGTAGGTGGCGGCTTTGGCGGGAAAGCGCCGGTATTTCTTGAAATATTGGCATTTCTGGCCTCGCGTAGCGTGGGCGGTAAGGCGGTGCGCCTTACGATTTCACGCGAGCAGGACATGGCTTCGGCACCCGCCCGCTTGGGCTTGGAGGCGGATATTAAAATCGGCGCAAGCAAGGACGGTACACTTCAAGCCGCCGAGCTGACCTATTGGCTCGATTGCGGCGCGTACACCGACATTTCCCCGTACATGGCAAAGGCCATTGCGGTGGACTGCACCGGCCCGTATCACATTGAAAACCTCAGCTGCGATTCGCTGTGCGTTTATACCAACCACACCTACGCCACCTCGTACCGCAGCTTTTCGCATGAATCGCTTACCTATTGCATTGAGCGCGCAATGGATATGCTCGCAAAAAAATGCTGCCTCGACCCGCTGGAATTTCGAATCAAAAACGCCATTCGCCAAGGGCACCTGACGCCCACGCAGGTCGTTTGCACAAAAAGCCTCATGGGCGACTTGACCGAATGTTTGAACCAAGCAAAAACGCTGTCGCAATGGGATGGCGGAAAGGCGAGCTGCATCAAGCGCGACACGGTGCGCGCAAAAGGTGTTGCGTGCCTCTGGAAAACGGAAAACCCCGCGACCAACGCAATTTCAGGTGCCATGGTCACCTTCAATCCGGACGGGAGCGTGAACCTTAACACGGGTGTTGTGGAAATGGGGTCGGGCGGGCAAACGAACCTTGCGCAGATTTTGGCGGAAAAGCTATCCATAAGCCCCGACCAGGTTCATGTGATCATGGGGGTAGATACGCGCGCTGCACCCGAACACTGGAAAACCGTCGCCAGCCTTACGGGCTACATGGCCGGTCATGCGGTCGTGCGCGCGGCGGACGATATCCTGCGTCAGCTTCGAAAAAACGGGGCGGAGGCGTTTGGTTGCCTGCCCGAAGAAATCGAGATCGCCAACGGACGTGTGTTTTGGAGGAAAAACCCCGAAAGGTTCATCGATTTTAAGGACATTGCGCAGGGGTACCGCGCAATGGACGGCACATCAATTGGGGAGCCTGTCCTCGGGCGCGGCGGCTTTATGCTCAAAGGCTTGAGCATGCTCGATTCGCAAAGCGGCAAGGGAAAAACCGGCCCCGCGTGGACGCTTGGCGCACAGGTTGTTGAGGTGGAGGCGGATTTAAAAACCTTTTCCTACCGCATCCTTTCAGCGTCCACGGTGATGGACGTGGGGAAGGCGGTCAATCCGGAGCTGATGCGCGCCATGATTGCTGGCGGCATGGCCATGGGAATCAGCCTAGCCAGCCGCGAAACTTTCTCCTACAACGAAAAGGGAATCCCTGAGATGCCCAATTTGCGCACCTATAAGCTTTTGCACATCGGGCAGGAGCCGGATTACCGTGTGGGGCTTGTTGAAACGCCGGAAGATGACGCGCCTTACGGTTTACGAAGCTATTCGGAGCATGGTATCATCGGCATCCCCGCAGCGCTTGGCAACGCGCTTTCCGCAGCGTTCGGGAAGGAAATTTTCTTTTTGCCGCTTACGCCGGAGCGCATATGGAGAGCCGTTTTGGAGGGTGGAAATGATCCCGTTTGACTTCATTTATTGCCTGCCGAATACGCTTAGGGAGGCGTACGATGCTTTTTGGGGCCTTACGTCCGTGGGAAAAAACCCCGTGTATTACGCGGGTGGCAGCGAAATCATTACGATGTGCCGCGCAGGGAGCATACGCCCCGGCGCGGTGGTCGACATCAAAACGATTCCGGAATGCCAACATCTTTTTGAAAATCAGGATGCGCTTCACATCGGTTCCGCCTGCACGCTCAACCAAATCAAGGAATCGAAGCTTTTTCCGCTGCTCTCGCTTTCTTGCGGCAGAATTGCCGACCATACCAACCAATGCAGAATCACCTTGGGCGGCAATTTGTGCGGCACCATCATGTACCGGGAAACGAGCCTTCCTTTTTTGCTTTCGGATGCCACCGTTCAGCTGTTTGGGAAAGAAGGCCTTCGCATGGTAAGCTTCCAAAGTGTTTTTGATGGTCGGATGCGGCTTGAGCCGGGCGAACTCGTGGTGAAGCTTAGCGTACCGCGCTGGGCGCTTACTGCGCCGCATTTTCACGCAAAGCATGCGGCGTGCGAAAAAATTGATTATCCGCTTGTAAGCATGGCGGCCCTACAAAAAGACGGAAAATTGCGCGTTGCCTTTTCGGGCTTGTGTGCGCGCCCATTTCGCAGCGCAAACATGGAAGAGGTGCTAAACAACCGTTCGCTTTCTTTTGAAGAACGCGCACAAGACGCAGCGAAGCTTCTGCCCGAACCGGCTCATGGCGACGCGGAGGGCTCCGGTGAATATCGCCTGTTCGTTCTCAAAAATACGCTGCAAGCTCTTTTGGAGGAGGCGGAATATGGTGCGGTATGAGGGGAAAACGGTTGTAAAGCTCAACGTCAACGGGGCTGTGCACGAGCTGGCGGTGCGCCCGTCCGCTTTGCTGCTTGATGTGCTGCGCGACATGCTTGGCTTGACCGGCGCAAAGCCCGGCTGCAGAAACGGCGATTGCGGTGCGTGCACCGTTATCTTGGACGGATGGCCTGCAAAATCCTGTTTGGTGCTCGCCGTGGAAGCGCAAGGGCATAGCATCACCACGGTAGAGGGTTTGAACGGAACCGCCGAAATTCAAAAATGCTTTGTGGAGAAAAACGCCTTTCAGTGCGGATACTGCACCTCGGGCTTTTTGATGGTTTGTCAGGCGCTTAAAATGCAGCATCCCGTGATGCCGCCGGAGTATGTCATTGAAGAATGGCTCCAATCCAACCTTTGCCGCTGCACAAGCTATCAGGAAATCCGAAGCGCGGTTGCCGCCATGTACCGGCAAGGAAGTTAAAACCGCTTCGCGTAAGCATTAAAAAAGCGCCATAAGGCGCTTTTTCAGCGTAGTACGTTAGGAAGGTTAGTGCGCAAAGGGCGATTCCTCCAGACGGACAAAGTATCCCTGGTTGTGGCTGCAAACTGGGCAAACTTGCGGCGCGGCAGTACCCGTGTGGATATGGCCGCAGTTCAGGCAAAGATAAGAAGTCGGCGAAACGCTTTGGAAAAGCTGATTGTTCTGCATCAACTGTGCGTAGCGGGCAAACCGCTGGCTATGTGTTTGTTCGATCGCGGCAATCATGTAAAAGGAGTTTGCTATGTTTAGAAACCCCTCCTCCTTGGCTTTGTCTCCGAAGGCTGGGTAGATTGTGCCGTGCTCGTCGGCCTCATGCCGGGCCGCAAGCTGCAAAAGCTCCGCCATGTTGGGAGAGTGATCGATTGGATAATTGCCGCACAGCGAAATTTCCTGCCCGTTGAACTCCTTTAGATGGTTGTAATACACCTCGGCATGCTCTTTTTCCTGTTCTGCGGTATAGTGGAAAATTGAGTACAAAACGTAGAGATTTTGCGACTTCGCTTGTGACGCGGCGAGTTCGTAGCGCCGCCATGCCTGACATTCTCCTGCAAAAGCCTTTAAAAGGTTTTCTTTTGTGACGCTGTCCTTGAGTGCGATCATGGTGAATTCCTCCTTTTTTGCTGTCCTTACTATTGCCAAAACCCGTATGGTTTATGAAGGAAATACCACTTCTGCATACAGGAAGGTTTCTGCGCGTATAAAAAAGCCGCTTTGCTGCATTTTCAGGCAACAAAGCGGCTTTTTCGCGCATACTTTGGACGTTTGCGCTTTATAACACAAATTCGGTCGTTAAAAGGTCCTCGTCGCGAGAGCTGGAGCCGACCATGAGAAGAAAGCTGCCTTCTTCCGTAACGCGGCGTTCGTCGGGCGTTACGAGCGAAAAGTCCTCCTTGGTCAACGCAAAGCTTACGCGCCTTGTTTCGCCTGCCTTGAGCGCTACCCGCTCGAACGCAATCAGCTGCTTCACCGGGGTAAGCACCGAGCTTACGCGGTCATTGAAGTAAACCTGCACGGTTTCAATGCCATCCATTGCACCGTCGTTTGTTACGTCAACGTGAAGAGCAAAACTCTTTTGATCAAACGCAAGGTTCGCGTAGACGTATTTCGTATACGACAGTCCTTCGCCGAACACGAAAAGCGGCTCCGCAGGCAAATCCATATACTTGCCGCCGTGCCAACCAGGCAGGCTATTGTAATAAACCGGAAGCTGCCCGCTATGGCGTGGGAAGGAAATGGGTAGCCTTCCGCTGGGGTTGAGCTTGCCGAAAATGGCTTCCGCAGCCGCGAGGCCGCCAAACATGCCGCCGTTGAACGCAACGATGAGCGCATCTGTTTCTTCGGCAATCGTGCCGATGCAAAGCGGCTTTGACGAAACCAGCACCGTGACCAGCGGCTTTTTGAGCGCGCGAAGGCGCGAAAAAAGCGTTTGCTGCGCGTTGGAAAGCGCAAGATCGGCTCTGTCTTTGCCCTCGCCGGTTTGGTCGATGCAATCCCCAAGCACCAAAACGATGGCGTCACAGCTTTGCGCCGCTTTTACGGCGGCATCAAGCTCGTGTTCGCTTGCATCGAAAATGCCGCAGCCTTTGCTGTATTCCACGCTTGCGCCAAAGCTCCCCGCAATTTCCATAATGCCTTCCCTCACCGTAATATACGGGCGCATAGGAATATGGCCGGGGTTGGGGTTGGGATGCGAAAAGTATGTCCAGTCGCCGTACTGGGCGCGGATGTCGTCCGCGTTTGGACCGATTACGGCGATGCGTTTGTGCTTGCCTTCAAACGGCAGCGCACCGTTGTTGTTTAAGAGCACCACGCTTTCGCGCGCGAGCGCCTTGTTTGCCTCCAAGTGCTCCGCACAAGAAAAGCAGCCGGGAACGCCCCTCTTTTCGGGCTTTTCAAAAAGGCCCATGCGGAATTTGACGGTCAAAATGTGCAAAACCGCTTCGTCGATCACGCTTTCATTGAGCAAGCCCTCTTTTACAAGCGCAGTCGCGGCATCGTAAAAACCAAGGCTCGTCATGATCATATCGTTTCCCGCAGCGGCGGCCATGCGAGAGGCCTCACCGATGTCGACCGCTGTATGCTGCCGTGTAACAAGGCTTTCTACGTTGTCCCAGTCTGTCACCACAAAGCCGTCGAACTTCAGCTCGTCGCGGAGAATTTCCTTCAGCGCTTTTTTGCTTACGGTAAACGGTGTGCCGTCGATGGAGCCGTAGGCCGTCATAACGGTTGCGCAGCCTGCCTTGACCGCCTTTTCAAACGGCGGAAGGAAAACCTCGCGCAGCTTGCGGTAGGTCATTTCCGTATCGCACGCGTCGCGCGCGCCAACCGCCTCGCCATAGCCGATGTAATGCTTGGCGCAGGCGAGAATGCTACAATCGTCGTCGAGGCTTTCACCCTGATACCCCATGATGATCGCTGCGCCCAATTCCCCCGCGAGGTAGGCATCTTCGCCGAAGGTTTCGTCGATGCGCCCCCAGCGCGTATCGCGTCCGAGGCACAAAACGGGGGAAAA
>DLFZ01000046.1:9356-9496 GCA_002482435.1 Christensenella sp. UBA7707 | reverse complement strand
ATCGGCAGCGAACCCAACCCCATGACCATCGGTTGGTGCCAATGGGGCGTGATTTGGGGGAAACCCATTTGCGCAGTGTTCGTGCGGAAATCGCGCCATAGCTACGATCTTCTTCAATCGGGCGCGTTTACGGTATCCGT
>DLFZ01000046.1:0-9246 GCA_002482435.1 Christensenella sp. UBA7707 | reverse complement strand
TTTGCGTGCAAAACGCTGTTCCATGTGGATTTTGACGCAGAAAAAATGCTTGCGGATATGGACGCGGGCATTCGCACGCGCTTCTACGGCAAAAACCAGTCGCTAGAAAACGGTGACCCGCACGTTGTGTTTTACGGCGAGGTCGTGGGCTCGTACAGGGAATAAAAGAGGGGCAAAGCAAGCTTGGCAAAGCCCCCTAACGGCATGGCTCTCTTCGCGACGAGGGTGAATCAGAAGTGCTATTTAGACGGAAGATGCTTTTAAGCACCATGCCTGCTGGCATCATGAGGGAGTAACGCGTCCGGCAGGAGCGGTACTCCCTTTCTCACTGGGCTTTTGCATCCCCCTTCAGAGGGAGCTGTGTACTCTTTGATGCGCTTATTCCATTGCAATACGGGGATCGTTGGCCCGACACAGTGTTCTTTAGAACGTTGTTTAAAAAATAGAGACGTCCAAGTTGAATTTATTTTGGTTCCTTGTAACGAAACACGATTTTTCAGCATGAATCATCAGACATATGGAAAGGAGGCCACAAATGCTGTCGATGGAAGAGACCTACAAAGCTCATTCGCAGACAGTGTACCGCTACCTCCTCTCCCTCACACACAATGCAGAGCTATCCGAAGAGTTGACGCAGGAAACCTTTTATCAGGCAGTCAAAAGCGTTGCGCGTTACGATGGCAGCTGCAAGGTGTCAACATGGCTGTGCGCGATTGCAAAAAATGCGCTGCGCAGTTACAGGCGGAAGCATACGCCTGCGCAGCCTTTGGATGAAGTTTCCACAATGACGGGTTCGCCGGAAGCGGAAATGCTCGCCGGTATTGAGCGGGTAGAGCTCATAAAGAAGCTGCGGTTGCTTGATGGAGAAATGCGCGAGGTCATGTACCTAAGGCTTTTCGGCGACCTGAGCTTCCGCGAGATCGGCGATATCCTCTCCAGAACGGAGAACTGGGCCAGAGTGAGCTACTTTCGCGGAAAAGAAAAGCTGAAAAAGGAGTTAGAAGCAGATGGATACCAGACTTGACTGTGAGATCGTCCGCGATTTGCTGCCGTCCTATGCGGATGGCCTTACGGGTGGCGTTACAAACCGGGCGGTTGAAGCGCATCTAGAGAACTGCACCGAATGTTCGGAGGCGCTCCTTCGCATGAGAGAACCGGAGTGTAAGGAGCAGCCGCCTGCGCCTGAGGTGGATTACCTGAAAAAGGTGCGCCGCCGCACAGGGTACACAGCAGTGCTGTTCGCGGCCGGTGCGGTTGTGCTGGTCATAATGCTGCTTTGTATAAGGCTATTTGCGCTTGGAAGCGAGGTGGATCCGACAGGCGTGAATTACAGCGCCTCTGTTTCCGGAAATACCGTATATTTCAACGGAAGCCTAAGGAACACCGAAAGCGGCGTTTCCCGCATCTCTTTCACGCAAGACGGCGGCGTGGTGACGGTCTCCTTATATACGGCACCCAAGTCCTTTCTCAATCGTGCTGAATTCAGCAAACAATATGAGGCGGAGGGTGCCGTGACGCAGATCCGTTTCGGCGGCCTTATTGTGTGGGAAAACGGCATGGAAATAAGCCGTACGGCAGCGCAGCTTTACGCTGCAAAAAATCCATACGTCGGCGATATGTCTTCTAACAGCAGGATCGCGACGATCCTCGGCGTCAGCGATCAGCTCGGAAGCTACACGAACGAATTGCAGACTTCAACGGAACCTTACGGATGGACGCTGCGGCTCAACATCCCCATCATGGAGGAGGAAGAAACGGCCCGCAACATCATGACGGCGGACGCCTATGCAATGCTGGCTGCGATCAACAACCTTGGTTATGTGACATGGGAGTATCAGGCGGAAAAAGGGCTGCAGGTCTACACGATCAAAGCAGAGGACGCCTCAGCTTTTGCCGGACAGGACATCAAGCTATGCGCAGAGACGGCTTCTGACCTTCAAGTTTTAGTGCAGAGCCTGAGCATCAAGTGGGCCGGTGTGCGGGAGAGCCTGCAGGAAAGCGGTACGTTCCGGCTCTCCATCGCAAACGAAAGCGACGCCAAAATTTCAGAGCTTGTGATCCACTATTATCTTAACGGCAGACTGATCGGCAGCCAGTCTAGCGAAAACGCGAACGGATCCGCTTTTTCTAAAGGCAGCACCACGGAATTTGCATTCGTGCCCGAAAATTTTCCTGGAGGCACAGGCGCCGATGGGTTGTTGTCCGGGTTCTCCTTCGATTTGGCTGTTGTGAGCAAGGACGGGAGCACAACGCCGGTCTGCGAGGGGCGCAGCGTCAAAGCAAAATATGCATGGACGTACTTCTTTACGCTTTCCGGTAACGATAAGGACGGCTTTATTCTGAACGAAGGATAAACACCTGGGACAAAGGATTCCGATCTGTTCGCTCCATTTCTAACTGTTAGAACAGAGGATTGTTTTCTGTAAAATAGGCCGGTTGATAACCACGGTGGCCTATTTTTGTTCCATCACCCATCAAATCTTTTTCACTTTAACCTGCAAGAGAAGCCTTTTGACTTCCCTTAGTAGGCTTTAACAGCCGAGGCGCTGCCGTGCGTGCATACATCATCAAAGGCACATAGCGCAACGGCGGCTCCAAACCCCCTGATGTGCAAAAAAGGCGTCAGTGACGCCTTTTTTAGAACGCAGAGGGCTCGCCGTAGACGAAGTATCTATCACTACATCTACAGTTTTGTTTTGAGTTATTCCCTGTGAAGGGGCATGCTCATGCAACGCGGGCCGCCACGGCCACGGGCAAGCTCGCTTCCCGGGATGGTGTTCACCTTCACGCCCGCCTTCACAAGAAGGTTGTTGGTCACGTCGTTGCGGTCGTAGGTAATCACGTTGCCCGGCGAAATGGTGAGCGAGTTCGAGCCCATGTTCCAATGCTCGCGCGCGGTGGCTATGGGGTCGCCGCCGCCCACTGGTATGAGCTGTACGGCGCTTAAATGAAGCGCGCGCTTGAGCATTCCCTCGAGCGATTCGGTAACGTAGGAGGTATGGAGCGAGCCATTTTGAAGCGTTAGCTCGTAAATGTCGCACTCCTTGTTGGCGATAAACGGGTGGACGAGGAACTTGTCGTAATCCACCATCGTAAAAAGCACGTCGAGGTGCATAAACTTGCGTGACTTGGGGTTGTTGAAAAGAAGAATGCGCTCGTACCCTTCACGAAGCAGTACGTTTGCAACGCACTCCACCGCGCTTACGCTGGTGCGCTCCCCGCAGCCGATGGCAAGCGTTTTGTCGCTCAAAACAAGCACGTCGCCGCCTTCAATTTTATAGCCCGCGGAACCGTCGTACCAAAGCGGTACATTTTGCGCCGCAAAGCGCGGGTGGTACTTGTGGATGTAGCGCAGAAGCAACGTTTCGCGCATGCGCGAAGGCTTGCTCATGGAGCTTATGATCATGCCGTTGCCCACGCAAATACCGATGTCGCGCGTAAAATAGGCGTTTGGTACAGGGTCGGTCACAAACGGGTACGGATCGTTGACGATGAGCTGAATGGGCTTTTCCGCAAGCGTTTCAAGGTCTTTGTGCATCACGCCTTTGGAAACCTCGAAAAACAAACTGGCGGTATCCTTTACTAAAAGGTATTCGCGCACGGCGCGGCGAAGCCCCTCACCGGGTACGCCCGCGGTCAAAACATAGTCGTCCACAAACTGTGCGCGCACCTCCGGGTGCGCGTTAAGCGCCTCGCAGAAAAGATCGCGCAGATAAAGAACCTCCACCCCATTGTCGCGCAGCGTTTTGGAAAAAACGTCGTGCTCTTTTTGGGCGGTGGGCACATAAGGGGTGTCCTCTGCGAGCATTTGCTCAAGGTACTCGGGCATGATCTGGGCGACTTCGACATCCGGGCGGTGCAGCAGAACGGATTTTAACGTACCGATTTCGGAAAACTGCCTGACGAAAGAGTCCATAGTCCCTCCATGCTGCATATTTTAATTGCATATACAAACCGATTATACATGTTTACGCATATGAAGTCCAGCGCCAAACGCAGTTTTAACCGCGAAATAATGATATATTTTTTGCAGGAAAAGGGCGCCAAAATGCAGGAAATCATGCAAAAGATATATAATTGGAAAAACTCCCTATTTTCCTTGATTTTCGTTTCGGAAAGGAATACAATATTTTTAAGGGTCACAATAATTTTTAGGGAGCATGCATTTTTGTTTGGTTCCCTGCACCCTTTCTAAACGCTTTCCCTTCGGCCAAGAAAATTTTGGGCATAACGCCCTTTCGCATCCCTCATACTAATATGAAAAGAACAGGAGAACAGAAAAATGGCCAGGATTTATAACTTTTCCGCGGGTCCTTCCATGTTGCCCATTCCGGTACTCGAAAGCGCACGCGACAACATGCTCGATTTTCAGGGTTCCGGCATGTCCGTCATGGAAATGAGCCACCGCTCCAAGGTGTACGATGACATCATCGTGCGTGCGGAAGCTTCCATGCGCAAGGTCATGAACATCCCCGACAATTACAAGGTTTTGTTTTTGCAGGGCGGCGCAACGCTGCAGTTTGCCATGGTCCCCATGAACCTTATGACCAAAAACGGCAAGGCCGATTACATCCTGTCCGGCAACTTCTCCTCCAAGGCTTACGAAGAGGCACAAAAGTACGGCAAGGCGCAGATCGCCGGCTCCACCAAGGATGAAAAGTTCTGCCGCGTTCCCCAGCAGAACGAGCTCACCCTCGACCCCGAAGCCGACTATGTGCATATGTGCTTCAACAACACCATTTACGGCTCCCGCTTCAACTACATTCCCGAAACCGGCAACGTGCCCCTTGTTGCGGACCTTTCCTCCTGCATCGCGAGCGAACCCATCGACGTATCGAAGTTCGCCCTCATTTATGCCGGCGCACAGAAGAACATTGCCCCCGCCGGCCTCACCATCGCCATCGTGCGCGAGGACCTTCTGGGTCACGCCATGCCCATCACCCCTGTGATGATGAACTACGCCACCATTGCCAAGGACAATTCCATGTACAACACGCCTCCCTGCTGGTCGATCTACATCTGCGGGCTGGTGATGGATTGGCTTTTGAGCATCGGCGGTCTTGAAGAAATGAAGAAGATTAACGACAAAAAAGCAAACCTGCTTTACAACTGCATCGACGAATCGAAGCTGTTCTCCTGCGCCATCCAGAAGGAAAGCCGTTCCATCATGAATGTGCGCTTCTCCACCGGCAACGAGGAGCTTGACGCGAAGTTCGTAAAGGAAAGCGCTGCGGCCGGCATGTCCAACCTCAAAGCGCACCGCTCCACGGGCGGCCTCCGTGCTTCCATTTACAACGCGGTTCCCTACGAAGGCGTTGAGTATCTTGTCAACTTCATGAAAGACTTCGAAAAGAAAAACGGCTAACGGAGGTTACCATGCGTATTTTAGCAACAGACGGAATGGACAAATCCGGCGTGCTCGAGCTGACTGCCAAAGGGCATGAGGTCGTTGAGCAGTTTTACTCCCCCGAAGAGCTTGCCGTACAAGTGAAGGAGTACGATGTTTTGGTCGTACGCTCCGCCACCAAGGTTCGTGCGCCCATCATAGATGCGGCGAAGGGCAGCAAGCTGAAGCTCATCATCCGCGGCGGCGTGGGTGTTGATAACATCGACGTAGACTACGCGGAAAAGAACGGCATCGCCGTGCGCAATACCCCGCGCGCGAGCAGTGACTCGGTCGCCGAACTGGCGCTTGCGCACATGTTCTCCGTGTGCCGCTTCATCAGCGCTGCCGGCCACACCATGCGCGAAGGCCTTTGGGAGAAAAAGGCTTACGGCGCAGGCATTGAGCTTTCCGGCAAAACCGTTGGCATCATCGGCTACGGCCGCATCGGTCAGGCGCTCGGCCGCCGCTGCATGGCGCTTGGCATGAACGTGCTTGCCTACGACGTGTACAAAATCCCCTCGCTCGAGTGCGAAAGCATGAAGTATGTGGAGCTCGATGAGCTTCTCGAAAAGTCCGACTTCATCTCCCTGCACACCCCGAGCCTCGACGGTAAGCCGCTCATCAACGCGGAAACCATCGCCAAAATGAAGACCGGCGCTGCGATCATCAACACCTCGCGCGGCAACAACATCGACGAAGCTGCGCTTCTTGAAGCGCTCGATTCCGGCAAACTCAGGGGCGCAGGCCTCGACGTGTTCGCGGAGGAACCCTCCAAGAATACAGCGCTGTATACGCACCCCAAGGTTTCCGCCACGCCGCACATCGGCGCTGCCACCGCGGAAGCGCAACAGCGCATCGGCGCCGAAATCGTGGAGCTCATCCAAAACTTCGGCAAATAAACCTCTCGCCTGCTTAAAAAGGGCTGTTTCGGAATTTCCGAAACAGCCCCATTTTTTCTTTAAAGTCAACGGCGTGCACAAACGGGTTCTGCGCGAATACCCGCAAAAGAAACTTTGCTTTTCTTACCGAATCGAATGCGCGTTGGCAAGCACGCGCTCGGCCTCCGCGCGGTAAAGCCTTGGCACGTAAATGCGGTAAACGAACAGCGGCATACCGCCATCCTGCCCGCGCTGCGGCATGTTGAAGCGAGCATAATCCTTGGCATAGCTCCCCTGCATGTAAGTGGGCTTGTTTTTTATAGTTTCCACGGAATAGCGAACGTCCGCCGCCTTGAGCGCCGCCTCCACCTTGGCGCATTCCTGCGCGGAGGAATCCGTAAACACGGGCTTACCATAAAGTAGCCGCAAGTAGGAAGCGCTGGAGGTTGACAGTAGCACAAACGCGCCGAGGATGACCGCAGGAGCCACATACCAAAGCCAAGTCATACAAAACACCTTCCTTTTTCATGCCTTTTTCAAAGTCATTGTACCACGAATGACTGTAAATTAAAATACGTGCAAATGCAAAACCATGTCGAATTCGTACAGTTGTGAGTCGCGACACAGCGATTTGAATGGGCTCGGCTTTCACCCTTGCCAGCCGCCGCAGGCGGGATCTATAATAAACCCGAACGGAGCGTGAAAATAAATTGAACAGCGAAGCATTCAACAACATCATCGAAGACTACGAATTTGCGCGGCCCGGCTACCCCGATGCTCTATTTGAGGACATCCTTGGTTTTGCAAAACTTCCTCGCAGCGCGCGGCTTTTGGAAATCGGAGCAGGCCCGGGGCAGGCGACCGATTTTTTTGTAAAGCACGGATATTGTATAACTTCCCTTGAGATCGGTGAAGATCAGGTGAATTTCCTTCGTAAAAAATACGCCGCCTTCCAGAATTTTCGAGCCGTCCATTCCTCGTTTGAAGAATACGTAGCTTCCGAGGAAAGTTTTGACCTTGTATTCTCCGCCACAGCCTTCCACTGGATTGACCCTTCTTTCGGGATTCCGAAAGCTTACCGGCTCCTTAAAAAAGATGGGGCGCTCGCGCTGTTTTGGCACCTCGAATCGGTCATTCGACAGGAGGCGGAGCTTCAAAGCGAGCTATCCCGCATCTTACGGCAGCACGCGCCCGCGCTTGACGATTATATCTCCGTTGAAGAGGGTGAAAAGCTTCATCAAAAACGGATCGCGCAGATGGGAACAGACGGTCTGTTCGGCCCAGTCGAAACAAAAACCTACCGCTGGAAAGAGGAATACGCGGCCGAGCGGTACCTTAGGCTTCTCAATTCCTACTCGGACCTGCACGAGATCGGCGAGGAGACGCGCAAGGCAATTTTCAACGACGTCGCCGCCTATTTTTCGTACAAAGGCGGCAAAAGCGAGGTTCCGATGGAGGTTCGGCTCTACATGGCCTCAAAATGAAGCGAGGGCTTTCCGCTCGACTGCATGTTGGCAGCAACGGTGCTTTCACCCTTTCTATTGTACCGGGTTTTGCATACGCTCCAAAAGAAAAACCTCCTTCCTTTGCCCGCGCGGTTTGTAACCCGCGTGCGGCGTATCGGAAGGAGGTTTCTTCATAGCAAGTTTTTTCGTCAGATTTGACGGCTGCCGCCTAACAGGGGCGCACCCCGCCGCCGGTATCCTTGTGCTGCGGTTTCGCCGTTAGCGCTCCTCGCGGAAGTACGGGAGGCCGAGGCCCGCAGGGGGATGGTTCCCGCGGCTGCGCATAAGCGACACCACGATCAAAACGATCACCGTAACAAGGTACGGGAGCATTTTGAAAAGCTCCGACGAGCGCCTTGTAAGGCCGTCGATGTAGAAGTAAAGCCACGAGAGCAGACCGAACAGGAACGCGCCCCAAATGGCCCTCTTGGGCTTCCAGCCCGAGAAGATAACAAGCGCAACCGCAAGCCAGCCGAGCCGCTCAATGCCGCCGTCGCTGTCCCACGTGCCCATGGTATAGTCCATCACGTAGTACAGACCGCCAAGGCCCGAAATGCCGGCGCCGATGCAGGTGGAAAGGTACTTGTACTTGGTTACGTTGATGCCCGCCGCGTCCGCGGTAGCCGGGTTTTCACCCACGGCCCTGAGATTGAGACCCACGCTCGTGCGGTTGATGAACCAGCTCACCACAAACGCAAGCGCCACGGCCATGTACACCATGAAGCCAAAGCCCAAGAGCATACTTAAAATCGGCGGCAGGTTTTGAGCGAATGGAAGGCTCGCGCGAAATGCCGCGCTGCTCACGGATACGGAAATTTGACCTACGCCGCCAGCAAGCTTCATCAGCGATCCGCCAAAGAAGTTCGCAAAGCCGCCCGCAAAAATGGTAAGCGTAAGACCGGTTACGTTTTGGTTGGCGCGGAGGGTGATGGTAAGCACGCTGTAAATAAGCCCGCCGAGCATGGAAGCCGCAAACGCGCAGCCCATGGCGATGAGAATACATATGAGAGGGTTGGGGTTTGCGGTGCTCGACTCGTAGAAGAACACGCCCATCAGGCCCATAATGCCGCCCAGGTACATGATGCCCGGTACGCCAAGGTTGAGGTTGCCTGACTTTTCGGTTAAAATTTCACCCGTTGCTCCAAATAGGATCACGGTGCCGAACTTGATGCCGGCCTGAAGAAGGGCAATAATCTGGGTCATGCCTCCACCTCCTTATGGTTGCCGTGCCGGAAGCTTACCTGGTAGTTGATGAAGAACTCGCTCCCCAGGATGAAGAACAGGATGATACCCGTCAACATTGCGGAAACGTAATTGTTCAGGTTATAGCGCGAAGCGATTTCGATGGAGCCTTTGTCGAGGAAGATCAAAAGCGCCGAGATGAGGATCATGATAAACGGGTTGAACTTTGCAAGCCACGCAACGATGATGGCCGTAAAGCCCCTGCCGCCCGCCGTGCTTGTAGAAATGGTGTGGC
>DLFZ01000133.1:8791-12079 GCA_002482435.1 Christensenella sp. UBA7707 | reverse complement strand
CTTCGAGAATGCCCTTCATCAGCGAGAGGAACGAGCCCGCGGCGGTGATTTGATCCACCGGGCGCACGATCTTGCCGTCTTTTACAAGGAAGCCCTTCGCGAGAAGCGAAAACTCGCCCGAAACCGTTTTGAGGCCCGCGTGCATGCCCGAAAGCTCCGTAAGCACAAGCCCGTCGCCGAGCTCCTTCAAAAGCTCGTCGTAACCGCGTTTGCCCGGCACGATGTAAAAGTTGGTGGGCGAAATGTCAACCGGCGCGGCCGCACCGGCCCTGCCCGCGTTGCCCGTGGAAGCGACGCCCGCCTTTTTGGCAGTTTTGAGGTTGTGGAGAAGCGTCTTGAACACGCCGTTTTCCACAACGGCCTTCTTCACACAGGGTACACCCTCACCGTCGAACGCGCGCGGGGCGAACGCATAAAACGGGTCGTCGAGGATGGTCACGATGTCGGAAGCGATCACCGTACCCTCCTTATCCTTCAATAGGGAAAGGCCCTTTTGCGCCTGATCCGCGGAGAACATCTGCGAGAACGCCTCAAGAAGCCCGGCAGCCGCGTCGTTGCGAAGCAAAATGCGGTACTTGCCAACCGGCGCGGAGGACGCGCCGAACATGGCGGTACCTTCCCGCACGGCTTCCTCAGCGATGGCGTCGATGTCTTCCGCTTCGGCGTTGGCGCGAAACGCAATCCCGTCTTTCGCCTCGCCGTTTTGCTCAAGCACGGCGACGACGTAGGTCACGGCGACTTCGCTCTTTTTGTCGGCCTCAAGGCCGAGGGTGTTGTGGATGCGCGTGGTTCCCTTTACGGTTACAACATTGCAGTCCATCATACGCTTCACGCGCGGGTCGAGCGCTTTGGTCTTTTTTTCCAGCGCAAACGCAAGCTCAATCTTTTCACGTTCGCTCTTTTGCATCAGCGGAATTTCTTTTTTGGAAACGGTTTGATAAACGCTTTTTCCCTGCATGGGGTGTTCGTCGTCGCTTTCAATGGAGCGCGCGTTGTCCATGGCGCGCTTTACAAGCGCCTCTGGATCGTCGAGCGCCTCGGTGTAGGCATAGCCGTTTTTGCCGTTGAGCTGTACCCTGAGGTTCAGCCCCGCCTTGCGGCTTACGGAGTATTTGTCAAGCGCGCCGTCAAGCGCCTGCACCTCAAGCTCCTCATGCTCGGCAAAGTAAACCTCCGCCGCACCGCAGCCGCTTTTGAGGGCATATTCGAACGCTTTGTCTCTAAATGCTAAAAATTCCATCAGATCGCACCTCCCTTTCCGCCGACGGTCATTTCCTGCACGCGAATTCTGGGCTGGCCAACGTTTGTGGGTACGCTCCCTGAGAGCGAGCCGCACATGCCCTGCCCCATCCACATGTTCTTGCCGACGCGGTCGATGCGCCAAAGCACATCCGCGCCGCGGCCGATGAGCGTAGCGCCGCGCACCGGGCAGTAAATTTTACCGTCCTTCACCCAGTAGCCCTCAAGCACCGCGAAATTGAACTCGCCCGTCAAGGGGTTCACGGAACCGCCGCCCATGCGCGCGGCAAAAAGGCCTTCGCCCATGGTTTTGATCATTTCCTCATCGTCGTCCTTGCCCGGCGCAAAGAAGGTGTTGGTCATGCGCGAGGTGGGCGCGAACTCGTAGCCCTGCCTGCGCGAAGAACCCGTAAGCGGGTGGTTCATGAGGCGGGAACCGAGAAGGTCGAACAGGTAGGATTTCAAAACCCCGTTTTCGATGAGTACGTTGCGCTGCGAAGGGGTGCCTTCGTCGTCGATGTTGACGGTGCCCCATTCGCCCGGCATGGTGCCGTCGTCAATGGCGGTCACAACGTCGCTGGCAATCTTTTGGCCAAGCTTGCCGCAAAACTCCGAGTTGCCGCGCGCCACGCTCGTAGCCTCGAGCGAATGCACGCACGCTTCGTGAAGGATTACACCGCCAAACCCACCGTCGATCACAACGGGCACAACGCCCGCGGGGCAGGGCTTGGCGTGCAGCATGGTAACGGCCGTTTTTGCGGCCTGCGCGCCTGCCTTTTCGATGTCGATCTTTTGATAGGCTTCAAAGCCCATACCGTAGCCGGGGCTTTCGTAGCCCTCCTGCGCCTCGCCGTTTGCTGCGGCGACGGCGATGATGAACGCGCGCGTACGCGGGCGCCTGTCTTCCCCCCACACGCCGAGGCTGTTGCAAACCATGATGCGCTGGTCCACGTCGAGGTAGCGACCCGTGACCTGCGTGATCTCCGCCGAATGCGCCTTTGCGGCGGCGGAGCCTTTTTTCAATAGCTCGATGCGCTGCGCGTTGACGACATCCGAAAACGGTATTTGGGGCGCATTTTGGAACTTGCGGAACGTGGAGAACGCGACGCTCTGCCCCTGTTTTGTGCCTTCAAGCGCCGCTGCCGCCGCGCGTGCGGTGGCAATGAGCGCTTCCTCGCTCGTATCGGCGGTATAGGCGTAGGCGCTGCGCCCTTCCTTGAGCACGCGCACGCCCGCACCGTGGCTGCGCCGGTACACGGCGTTTTCCACCTTGCCGTCGGTCATCTGGATGGTGTTGTTTTCCGTATCCTCCATAAAGAGTTCGGAAAAATCGCCGCCCGTTTCAAGCGCGGCATCCAGCACCTTTTGAGCCTTGCTCTCGCTGATCAAATTCTTTGTCCTCCTTCGATATTTTTTATGAAAAAGCTTTCACTGTCAGTTTTCGGGAATCTCTTTCTTTCCCTGCCGCCTTCTGTCGTGGTTTTCCTTGATCTTTCCCTCGTTTCCAAGCTCGCCGGGGATGTAATAGCGTTTCCCGCTTACGCTCTTTGGCATGTATTCCTGCTCCACCACGTGACCGGGATAGTCGTGCGGGTATTTGTAACCCTTTCCATGCCCAAGCGCTTGCGCGCCCGCAAAGCTTGTATCGCGAAGGTGAATGGGCACGGGTTCATCTACGGAGTTTTCCGCGTCACGGTACGCGCGGTCAACCGCCATGACCACGGAATTGGACTTGGGGCTTTCGCACACAAAGATGATCGCCTGCGCGATAGAAAGCCGCGCCTCCGGCATGCCGACGAACTCGAGCGCCTGTAGGGCGCTTACGGCCTGCACCATGGCCTGGGGGTTGGCAAGCCCCACGTCTTCCGACGCGTGCGCGATGAGGCGCCTTACGATGATGCGCGGGTCGATGCCCGCATAGATAAGCCTCGCAAACCACGCGAGCGCGGCATCCGAATCCCCGCCGCGAAGGCTTTTGCAAAAGGCGCTGAGCATGTCGTAAAACTGCTGCTCATCGCACTTCATCACCTTTTTTTGAACCGATTCGGC
>DLFZ01000133.1:0-8760 GCA_002482435.1 Christensenella sp. UBA7707 | reverse complement strand
ATGGCGTTGAGCGCCGCGCGCGCGTCGCCGTTTGCTACAAGGGCGATGTGCTCGAGCGCGTCGTCGTCGAGCGTTACGTTGTATGTGCCAAGGCCGCGCTCCTTATCGTTAAGCGCGGCAAGCACGCCTTTTTTGATGTCCTTTGCTTCGAGCGGGTAAAACTGAAACAGACGGCAGCGCGATACGATCGCGCCCGTCATAGAAACCATAGGGTTTTCCGTTGTGGAGCCGATGAACTTTACAATGCCTTTTTCGAGCGCCGGAAGAATGCTGTCGGACTGTGTTTTGCTCCAGCGGTGGCACTCGTCGAGAAGAAGATAGGTATGCCTGCCATAAAGGCCTAAATTGCGCTCGGCCTCGGCGAGGATTTCGCGCACCTCTTTTACGCCGGAACTGACCGCATTGAGCTTTACAAAAAGCGAGCCGGTGGTGTTGGCGATGACGGAGGCAAGCGTCGTTTTGCCGCAGCCCGGGGGCCCAAAGAAAATGCTGCTTTGAAGAGTATCCGTTTCGATGGCGCGGCGAAGAANNGTGCGCGGGCGCATGCGATCCGCAAGGGGGGCGTTTTTTTGCGCGGTGCCGGAAAAAAGATCCGTATTCATCGGCATTCACCCCATGACTGCCGCAATAAAAAAGCGCTTGGTGGCATTTTTTAACGGCCGTCTTTCTCAAATGATACCATAGAAGCGAAGCGGCTATGGTAGCATCCGCGCATGTGCGTTTGGCCGCAAGGCCAAAGATCGCACGCGCATAATAATCAGCAGTAGAATAACCGCTTGCGGTTATTATACAATAAAGAATCTCCTTTACACAACGCTGCGCCTAAGCTATAATTCGATTGTTTCATTTTCGTCAAAATTCTGAAGCGCGGGTTTAGCCCGCCACTTTGTTTATATGAAGTACGATTTTCTTGATGATCGCCTTCGGCCGGAGCGCGTCATTTGGTACCTTGCATGGCCGTCCATTTTGGAGCAGTTTCTCATAACCTTCGTGCAGTACATCAACACCGCCATGGTGGGCGCTTTGGGCAAAAACGCCACGGCTTCCATCGCCGTTACCACGTCGAGCGTTTGGTTTGTAAACGGCATTTTTGCAGCGGTGGGCATAGGCTTTGCGGTGCTGGTTGGGCGGCGCATCGGTGAGGGCGACCTTGAGGGCGCAAAAAAGGCCGTGCGCCAGTCGCTTACGGCCACGCTTTTTGTTGGGCTTTTCTGCACGCTTGTAATGCAGCTCATCGCTTCGAGCCTTCCCGTATGGCTCAATGCCGACCCTGTGCTTTGGGAGGATGCCACAAGCTACCTTCGCATTACGAGCGCGGTGTATTTGATGAGCCTCGCCATCAACGTATGCTCTAACGTCATCCGCTGCGCGGGCGACACGCGCACCCCACTTTACTATAACGTTACGACCAACGTGCTGAACGCACTTTTGAACCTGTTCCTCATTTACCCCACGCGTGAGGTGAGCATATTCGGCCATGGCTTTACCCTATGGGGCGCGGGCCTTGGGGTTTCGGGCGCAGCCATTTCCACCGCCATCGCGGTCACCTTTACGGGCGTGATGCTTGTAAGGGTGCTGTTCACCAAAAAGAGCCTGCCCGTTGTAATTCCCTTCCGTGGTGACTACAAGCCCGATTGGCCGCTTTTAAAAACTGTGGCGCGCCTTGGCACGCCCGTGGCGTTTGAGCGCTGCTCCATTTCCGGCGGGCAGATCGTGATTACCGCCATGGTGACGGGGCTTGGCACGGTGCCGCTTGCGGCGCACTATCTCGCGATTACAGCGGAAGCCATCAGCTATATGCCGGCCTACGGCTTTTCCGCGGCGGCGACCACACTCGTTTCTCAGGCACTCGGCGCGGGAAAGAAGGCGCTCGCGGAGCGCTACGCCAAATACTGCACCTGGGGTGGGGCGCTTTTTCTCACGCTGATGGGCGTGTTTTTGTACTTCGGCGCGGAATTTTTGGTTTCCCTTTTCACGCCCGACAAAGAAGTTGTGGTTTTAGGCGGCTCGGTTTTGCGCGTGGAGGCGTTTGCGCAGCCGTTTGTGGCCCTGGGTATGGTGGTAACGGGTGTTTTGCGCGGCGCGGGCGATACGAAATGGCCTTTTTACATCAGCATTGCAGGTATGTGGGTGGTGCGGCTTAGCGTTGCGGCCATCCTTCTTGCGACGACGAACCTCGGGCTTATGTGCGTATGGATCGCCATGGTCAGTGACCTTGTGGTGCGCGGCCTCATTTCCCTTTGGCGCTACCGCTCGAAGAAGTGGCTCAACGCGTGGAAGTAGCGGCTACGCCTTTCGCACAAATGTCAAGGCCATTCGCGCGAGATCGCTGTGGCGGGTTTTACAGCATGCCTCACGCACCGCTTAGCATGCTGCAATAAGTCCTTTGTGACGCGCATGTCATCACAAAGGACTTATTTCATTTATAAAAGGTTTGGTAAACGCTACACAGCATCTAGTAACGGTAAATCAAGCCGTAGCAGGTCTGCAAAACCGGCCTCCACTTTTTTGAGTCCATCGCTTTCATCTTTGCAGTCGGGGTAGAAATACGCGATGTTCTCTCGGTTGCTTTCGGCGTATATGCCCATCAGCTTTTTCATATCTTCATCAGACATTTGCTTCAATTCAAGAAACATAAGCGATCTCTTCCCCACCATTGGCATTGTGCCGTTCCCTTCCAACAGCATAGCAAAACAAAAAAAGCGCCGCAACGGTTTCCCGTGCGGCGCGGCTAAATGACTGTTGAAATTTCCGCTTACTTCTTACCCAAATCGCTCAGCGACATCTGGCGCGCGAAGCTCATTTCGAGCATGCGCGAGGAGGGGTTGGCGAAGATGTTGCTCATGGGCCTGCGGTCGTGGATGTTGCGCACGGCCTCGGCGAACATGGGCGCGGCGGAGATGATGTGAATCTTTTCGGAGTTCATGGCGGCGGGGCACGCTACCGTATCGGTGGAAACGAGAAGCTTGATGGGGCTGTTTTCAATACGCTTTACGGCAGCCTCATTCAAAACAACATGAGAGAGGAACGCGTAAATGTCCTTGGCGCCCTTATCCTTCAGGCCGTGAGAAACGTCCACAAGCGTGTTGCCGGAAATGGTGAAATCGTCGAGCACGATGCAGTTTTTACCCTTTACGTCGCCGATGATTTCAAGCACTTTCGCGTTTTCGTCGTGCGCGACGCGCATTTTGTCGCCGATGGCAACCGCGCAGCCGAGTTCGTCCGCCATGGCGCGGGCGCGCTTGGCGCTGCCTGCATCGGGCGAAACCACAACGAGGTGATCGTCCACAATGCGAAGCTTGTACGCATACGCTGCGAGAAGCGCCTGCGCATACAGATGATCCACAGGCTTTTTGAAGAAGCCCTGTACCTGGGCGGCGTGAAGATCCATGGTAATGACGCGGTCGGCACCCGCAAGCTCCAAGCATTCCGCGCACACACGCGCACGGATGGAAACGCGGGGTTCATCCTTCTTGTCGCCCTTGGCGTAACTGAAGTAAGGAAGAATGGCCGTTACGGAGTTGGCGCTGGCGCGCTTGAACGCATCCATGAAGAACAAAAGCTCCATGAATTCGTTGTTGGGGTTAAGACCGATGGTCTGGACAAAATAAACGTCCTTATCGCGGATGCTCTCGTTGATACGGACGAACGTGTTGCCTTCAGAAAAGGTAATGGTTTCGCAATCGCCAAGCGGACTGCCAAGATACTCGCACATTTTATGCGCAAAGGTTTTGCTTGCGCTTCCTGCGAAAATTTTAACGATGCCATCGCCCGAACCCATAGATAAAGTTCCCCCTCATATGCTGTTGTTCTGCCAGAACACATTATAACAAAGGCTTTCCACAAAGGCAACCGCAACGACTGCTTAAATGCAGGAAAAACTGCAAAAAATATCAAATCTCGCGCTTTGCAAGGTACTGCGCGGCCAAAAGGTCATAGGTTTGCTCAAGCTCCGGCACATCGCGCCACGCGGAACCGAGCTGCGCATTTTTTCGGTTCGTGCCATGATGATCGCTGCCGCAGGTAACAAAAAGCCCATGCTGTTTGGCAAGCGATACAAAAAGAGCGATCTCCCCGTCGCTTGAAAGCGGGTAATGCGCCTCAATGCCGTCGAGCCCGTAGCTACAAAGCTCCCTTACCACGGTGTGCACATCGGCCTTGAGTTTTTTGGGGTGTGCGAGCACCGCAAGCCCGCCCGCCTCGTGGATGATTTCGATCACGCGCTTTGGCATGGGACGAACGCTTTCCACATACCCTGCGCCGCCGCGCTTCAAATATAGGTCAAAGGCGTTCCTCACGGTATCCGCATAGCCCGCAAGCATGAGCGCGCGCGCGAAGTGAAGCCGAGTGTCGTTGCCCTTGCTGTGCTCCAGATACGGCGTTACATGAAGTCCCGCCGCCTCAAGCTTTTTTAAAATTTCGCCGTTTCTTTTCACGCGCCGCGCGGAGGCATCCTCTTCGTGTGCAACGATGGACGGATGAAAAATGTCGATGCCATACCCAAGAATATGAAGCTCGGTTTCAAACTGCGCGTCGAACTCGATGGCGGGCAGCACGCCGATGTGAAGTTCCTTCCCCGCCGCAACGGCCTCGCTCACGCCCAACACCGTATCGTGGTCGGAAAGTGCGATAAGCGAAAGCCCTGCGGCTTTCGCGTTTTTTACAAGCTCTGAGGGGGAATCCGTTCCGTCGGAATAGTAAGAATGAGAGTGTAAATCGTAAGGTTTCATAAGACTTCCTTGTTTTCAAGTGCAGGCGCTTTTTTGCGCCAAACAAACGGATGCGGCCGGCGAAACCGCCGGCCGCAGCAGCGTGTCAAAAAAGTGGCACGCCACTTTTTTGAAGGATACAGGAAGTACCTGCTCGTAAACTCGCGGACGGCACTTCCTGCAAAGAAAGCCTTGCGTCGCAAGGCTTTTCGCTCGCGCCGCACATGTCGCCACTCGCGAACTTAACCTCCGAGGGCTGCGGCCCCCGAACCCCTAAGAAGGGTTTTCGACAGTTTGAAATGCGGCCGGCGAAACCGCCGGCCGCAGTGATTTTGCTTTATTGTTCGCCGTTTTGCTGTTCTTCGCGCGCCTTGCGCTCGGCCTTGATGCGCTCACGCTCAAGCTTGTCGGCTGCTTCCACCTCGGCGTCCGCGGTTTGCAGCTCCTCGCGTTTGTTGGCATAGGAGGTGATGTTGACCTCCTCGTTCTTGAAGAGCTTGTCGAACTCGTCGCCGTCGATGCGCTCATACTCGAGAAGCGCCGCGACCACGCGTTCCATCGCCTCGCGGCTTTCCTCAACCACGCGCTTGGCGCGGTCGAACTGTTCGGTAAGGATGCGCTTGACCTCCGCGTCCACACGCGAAGCGACCTGCTCGGAGTAGTTGCGTTGGTGTCCCCAATCCTTGGCGATGAACACCTCGGTGTTGCCGCCCAAGAAAACGGGGCCGATCTCGTCGCTCATGCCGAATTCGATTACCATCTTGCGCGCAAGGTCGCTGGCGCGCTGCAAATCGTTGTACGCGCCGGTGCAGATGTCCTCGAGGAATACGGTTTCGGCCACGCGGCCGCCGAGCATCATGGCGATTTCGTCGAGGATCTTTCCGCGCGACATATGGCTCACGTCGTCCTCAGGCAGGGTCATGGTGTAACCCGCCGCTCTGCCGCGCGGGATGATGGAAACCTCGTGCACGGGGTCGCAATGCTTCATCATCTTGGCAACGATGGCGTGGCCTGCCTCGTGGTACGCGGTGATCTTTTTGTCTTCCGCAGTAATGACGCGGCTCTTTTTCTCGGGGCCGACCATCACGCGGGTGATGGCCTCCTCAAGCTCGATCATGCTGATTTTTTTCTTTTTGAAGCGCGCCGTGAGGATGGCGGCCTCGTTCAAAACGTTTTCAAGGTCAGCGCCGGTAAAGCCGGCGGTGCGCTTTGCAAGCACCGCAAGATCGACCTCGTCGGCAAAGGGCTTGCCCTTTGCGTGTACGCGAAGGATCGCCTCGCGGCCCTTCACGTCTGGATAGTTTACGGTAATCTGCCTGTCGAAGCGTCCAGGCCTCAAAAGCGCCGGGTCGAGGATGTCCGGGCGGTTGGTGGCCGCAAGCACGATGATGCCTTCGTTGACCGCAAAGCCGTCCATTTCAACAAGAAGCTGGTTCAAGGTCTGCTCGCGCTCGTCGTGACCGCCGCCAAGACCTGCGCCGCGCTGGCGGCCAACCGCGTCGATTTCGTCGATGAAGATTACCGCAGGAGCGGTTTTCTTGGCGGTATTGAACAGGTCGCGTACGCGGCTTGCGCCCACGCCCACGAACATTTCTACAAAGTCGGAACCGGAGATGGAGAAGAACGGCGCGTCCGCCTCGCCCGCAACGGCCTTGGCGAGAAGCGTTTTACCCGTGCCCGGAGGGCCTACAAGAAGCACGCCCTTGGGGATGCGCGCGCCCATTTCCGTGAAGCGGCGCGGAGAGCGCATGAACTCCACAACCTCGCGAAGCTCTTCTTTTTCCTCATCGGCACCCGCAACATCGTCAAAGGTGACCTTGTTGCGCATATCGACCTGCGTGCGTGCGCGGCTCTTGCCAAAGCTCATCATCTGCTTGCCGCCGCCTTGCGCCTGCATCATAAAATAGTAGAAAATGCCGAACGCGCCGAAAATGATCAAATACGGCAGAATCACTTCCCAGAAGGAGGGAGCGTGCGGCAGGCTGGTGGCCGAGGTAAAGCCGTAGTCGAGCGGCGTAATGTCGTCCACATTTTTGCCGAGCTTTTCGGCACGAATCGCGGCAATGTCCTTACCGTACTGATCCACAGACGGTATGATCACATAAAAGTCGTACTTCTCGGGGAAGGACTTTTCCGCAATTTCGGTGTCGGTTCGAACGCCAACAAGGGTCGTCTCCGTAATGTTGACGGCCTTTACCTTTTCCTCGCGCACAAGCGAAAGGAAATCGTTGTAGGAAAGCTCCTTTGCGCCGGCGTTGACCGGTTCGAGCCCCGTAAGCAAATATATGATGACAGCCAGGATCGCAATGTAGATCAGCGGCGTTTTAAGATTCCGTTTCAAACCGTGTCCTCCCGATTTGGGCGCAAACCGCCCTGCATATTCAACAAAAAGCTGCAAAAACCAAAAGCCGCGCCCGCGCATGGCGTGCACAAGCCCGATTCTTCACTTATTATCCTCACAATATTACCACATTATTTTTCACGATTCAAATCAATAATCCAAAGCGAAGGTGAAAAAAGCGTGACCATTTTTGTCGATTCAAATAATTTATGTTGACACTACTGTGCGCCACACAGTATAATTCATCTAACAGGAGGTGATCTCTTGCACGAAACGGAAGACGTGCTGCTTTCCCTTGTAACGGAGCTTAGGCGCGGAACGCTTGTGCTGTGCGTGCTCGGCTGTGCAAAGGAGCCCGCGTACGGCTACGCGCTGCAAAAGAAGCTCGCGGAGATCGGCGTGGAGGCGGAGGCAAATACGCTATACCCGCTCTTGCGGCGGCTTGAAAAGCAAGGGCTTTTGAAAAGCTCATGGGAGCTTTCGGAAGCCAAGCCACGTAAATATTACGAACGCACGCCCGAGGGCACTGCGCTTTACAAAAGGCTCAAGGCATTTTGGGCGAATTTTTCAGAAAATGTAACAAAGCTTTTGGCGGAGGATTGAACATGGAAAACGAACGCGCATTTATCGACGATATGATTGAACGCTATGTTTACCAAGCGTCGCGCCACATGCCGCGCGTGGGACGCGAGGATGCTGTAAAGGAGCTTCGCGTGCTGATTGCGGATATGCTTAACGAGCGCGCAAACGGCCTGCCACCCACAAAAAAGCAGCTCGAAGCTGTGTTTGTGGAGCTTGGCTCGCCCGAGGAATTCGGCGCGAAATACAAAAACACGGAGGGCCGCGTGCTCATCGGCCCGGCTTATTATCCCATTTACATCAAAATCGTCAAAATCGTAGCCGCAGCGGTACCGTTCGGGCTTGGCGTCGCCACGTTCATCAGGGCGCTTCTGGGTGAAATCCCCTACTACCTCGGCGTGGCGCAATGGCTGGCGCAATCCATCGGTTCACTGCTTAGCGCTTTTGGCGCGATCACACTCGTTTTTGCGGTTATGGAATACAAGGGTGTAAAGGCGGAGCATTTTTCCACCGCCTCAGGCCCGTTTGACCTGCCGCCCGTGCCCAAGGAGCCGGAGCGCCCGCAGGGGATCGCAGGCGTTGTTGCTTCCATTGTGTTTACGGTGCTTTTCTCGCTGCTGTTTGCGCTCGCGCCCAACATTTTTTCCGTTTACACCGCGGACGGCAGCTTCATTCCGCTGTTTGACGCGCAGCGCGTGCAAACACTTGTGCCGATCGTTTTTCTTTCGATGGCGCTTGGCATCGGCAGGGAGCTTTACCGCTACCTCGATAAGCGGCGCGGTGCGGTGCCTTTTGTAATCCTCACGCTTTTTGGTGCGGTCAGCCTCGTGTTTTCGATGCTCTTGTTTGGCGACGGCACGATATGGAACGAGAGCTTCCTTGTGGACGCCGCCGCAGGCTTTGGCTCCACAGACCCGCTGTTCGGGTTCATCTGGAGCAACGTAACGCACTACTTCCCGCTCCTTTTTGTGTTCGCGTTCGTGCTCGAAACCGCAACCAACGCGGCATCGGCGTTTGGCCGCAAAACAGCCTGTACTTAAAAAACGTTTGAAAAACCCGCCCTTTGCGGCGGGTTTTTTCATTGCGAAAGGTTTTTAAAGCTCAAGAGCGAATATGGCAAAAAATCACATC
>DLFZ01000146.1 GCA_002482435.1 Christensenella sp. UBA7707 | reverse complement strand
GCATAGTCCACGATGTCGAACGCCTTTGCCGTAACGCCGTTTTTCTCGGTGGTAACGGCCATGGTTAGGGAGTTGTAAACTGCCTCGCGCACAGCTTCCGCAGTCGCCTCGAAAAGAGGCTCCAACTGTTCGTCACTCAAGCACAAAAAAGCGCGCTTATGGTGATCGTGCCTGTCGAACAGGTTTTTTTCACAGTTGGAAAACGCCACGCAGAAATCCCCGCTCGAATGGGAAAGGTACGAACCCGTATCATTAAGGCCAACGATGCCGCGCTTTGCGATACGTTTGAGCTGGCGCGCGTCCAAAGGCGCGTCCGTCGCCACGATCACCATGCAACTGCCGGGCATGGGGCGCTCCGCAACCGGTTTGAGCGGCAGCGCGTGCCCGTAAATGTTCAAATTGCCGCCAAAGTTTGATTGTACTAAGGCACCAACGGTATAACCCTCCCGCTCGCCCACGGTTTTGCCCAAAACCACGCGTGATGCAGTGCCGATGCCGCCCTTAAAGCCAAAGCAGCGCGTACCCGTTCCCGCCCCCACGCAGCCCTCCTCCACCGTTTCGCTCAACGCCGAAATGGCGTGCGCAACGTGTTCGGGCTTTACGAAAAACGCACGGATGTCGTTGAGGCCGCCGTCGTTGGTTTCGCCCACCAAAACGTTCATCGACCAATCCTTATCGGTTAAGGTTTTTACCTGATGCTCCAGAATCCCTTGTAAAACCTGTGCCACGGAAAACGTGTTGGTAAGCCCGATGAGCGACTCCAAACCCCCAAGCTCCTCCACCTGTACGCTTCCCGCAAGCTTTCCAAAGCCGTTGCCCACATACACCGCGCAAGGTGTGGGGAAACGGTACGGATCACCCGCATGCGGGCTTATTACGGTAACGCCCGTGCAGGCTTTCCCCTCCGTAATGGTGCAATGCCCCACCGTAACACCTGTTACGTCCGCAATGCTGTTTTTTTCACCGGGGAAAAACCGCGAAGGGATGTCCATCCAGTCACGGATGCGCTTTCTTTCGGTCATACGCCACCTCGCCTTACTTTTTCGGGGGAGTATTCTGCGCGAAAGGCCTTGATTCCTGCCTTTTGCATATGAACCACCCGCTACTCCGGAAAAACAACCGTTACCGCGGTGCCCTTCCCCGGTTCGCTTTCAAGGCTTACTTTTGCCTTATGCTGCAACGCGGCGTGTTTTACGATGGAAAGCCCAAGCCCCGTTCCGCCGGTCTCTTTGGAATGGCTTTTGTCAACGCGGTAAAAGCGCTCAAACACACGCTCGTGCTCCTCACGCGGGATGCCGATGCCCGTATCCGAAACCGTTAGGGCAACCCCTTCCTTTTCACCAAGCACTTTCACCTTCACACTGCCGCCGTCGTAGTTGTACTTCACGGCATTATCGATGAGGTTATACACAAGCTCGAACAGGATTTGACGGATGCCCGTCACTTCAAGCTCATCTCCCTCAAAGGAAATGCGCACGTTCTTTTTGGCGGCGCTTTCCAGAAGCGGCTCCGCCGCTTCACGCGCAAGGCTCAAAAGCGGCACGCGCTCCTTCGCCTGCTCCTGTGCGCCCTCGTCGAGCTGCGAAAGCTCCATGATGTCTTCCACGAGCGCAATCATGCGCTGCGCCTCGAGATAGATGTTTTTCGCGAAACGCGAAACATCCTCCTCCTTGGCGATGCCGTTCATGATGATTTCGGCGTACCCAGAAATAGAAGTAAGCGGTGTTTTGAGCTCGTGGGAAACATTGGCGGTAAACTCGCGCCTGTGCTTTTCGGCCTCGTGCTTTTCCGTAACGTCCACCACAAAAACAACCGTGCCAGCTCTTCCAGTTTCCCCCTGCACGGGGCTTGCCATAAGGCTTAAAACACGCCCGTCCGTTTCGAGCGACTGCTCGTTTGATATGCCGCGCTGCGAAAGCTCAAGCGCCGTACGAAGCGCCATGGAGCGGTTCATGGAAAGCACATGGCGGTTGAGGTAATCCCCCTCCTTCACGTTCAAAAGCCGAAGCGCGCTTTCGTTGAAGGAAAGAACGTTTCCCCTTTTGTCAAGAAGCAGCAAACCCTCGGCCATTTTTTGCGCAATGGAGGCTAGCTCGAGCTGCTTGTCGCGCAGTACCGAAAGTTGGGTTTCGATTTGCTTGTTCTGCCGATCAATGCGCGAAAGCAGCGGCGAAAGCTCATCGTACACATCGTTTTGCAAAGGCTGTTCCAAGTCGATGGCGTTGATGGGGCGCACGATGCGCTTTGTAAAAAGCCTCGCCGCCAACATGGAAAGAAGCGCCGCGCCCATCACGGTGAGCGCCATATACGGGAGCGACTTGAAAACCGCTTTGTACACACTATCTACGGCGTTTGCCACGCGCAGCACGGAGCCATCGTTTAGGCGCACGGCATAATAAAAGGTGATCTCTCCGAGCGTTGAAGAAAGGCGTTCGGATTCCGACTGCCCGTTTTGAAGCGCTCCCGAAATTTCGGGGCGGCTCAGGTGGTTTTCAAGCTCTGCGGCAGGCTTGGCGCTATCATAAAGCACCGTGCCGTCCGTCGCCACAAGGGTGATGCGGCTTTGGTCGCTCACGCCGCGCACGGAAGAAAAGTAGGTTTCCCCGCTCAGGTTCACCGCGGCCGCCACATAGGCCGCCTCATTTTTCACCTTTTCGCGCATGGCGGAATACACGCCGCCGTACATGACAAACGCGGCCATCACCATGGACACGAGCACCGCCGCGCACGCAAGAAGGCTCATGCTCCGAAACACCTTGCGCTTCATTTCGCGCCCCCCTGAAAGCGGTACCCTACGCCGCGCACCGTTTCCACGGCCTCGCCGTATTCTCCAAGCTTTTGGCGAAGGGTTCGCACATGCACGTCCACCGTGCGGGTTTCACCGTTAAAATCGTACCCCCATACGGAACCTAAAAGCTGGTCGCGCGTAAAAACGATGTTCGGGTTCTCCATCAAACACCTTAAAAGCTCAAATTCCTTGAGCGTTAGCTCCACCTCTGCGCCGCCCGCGCGCACAATGTGGCGCTTGGTATCAAGGTCGATGCCGCTTAAGGATATCCCCTGCTCATTTTGGCGCGCGCCGCCCGCACGGCGGAGCACCGCGCGCACACGGGAGAGAAGCTCCATCATGCCAAAGGGCTTTGTGATATAATCGTCCGCACCCGCGTCCAAAAACTTTACCTTGTCGTACTCGGCACTGCGGGCGGTGAGCATGACCACGGGTATTTCGCGCGTGCTTTCCCGCGCGCGGAGCTTTTTTAACAGTTCAAAGCCGTCTTCGCCCGGGAGCATCACGTCAAGCAGCACAAGTTTGGGTTTTTGCGCCTCGAGCGCCTCGAAAAACGATGCGCCGTCTACAAAGCCCGCCGCCTCAAGGCCTGTGCTTCGAAGCGTGTATACAACAAGCTCGCGGATGCTGTTGTCGTCTTCCACGCAGTAGATCATAGCGCGCTTTCCCCCTTGTGCCAGCCGGTGATGGAAAACTCCACCCACTCGGCGATGTTCACGGCATGGTCGCCGATGCGCTCAAAATATTTTGCGATCATCAAAAGGTCCACGGCGTACTCGCCGCGCTCGGGGCTTTTGCCGATGAGCTCGATGAGCTCGCCCTTCACGCGGTCAAAAAGATCGTCCACCACATCGTCGTACTCCATCACGGCGCGGGCAAGCGCAAGGTCGGACTGCACAAACGCGTCGATGCTTTCCGTTACCATTTTGATGGTGGCGCGCGCCATTTCGCCCACATGGAGCGTATCCTCAGGCACGATGTTCGCCATGGTGATGATTTCCGAAATGTCGGCGGCCTGGTCGCCGATGCGCTCCATGTCGGTAATCATTTTAAGCGCTGCGGAAACCTGCCGAAGGTCTTTTGCGACAGGCTGCTGGAACAGCAAAAGCTTGAGCGCGAGACTTTCGATTTTGCGTTCTTTCTGGTCGATTTCCTGATCGAATTCCGAGGCGCGCTTTGCAAGTGAAAGGTCGCCTTGTAAAAGCGCCTCCGCTGCGTTTGCGATGGCGTTTTCGCACAGCGCGCCCATTTCGATAAGCTCTGTATGAAGCGCGTCAAGCTGATCGTCAAACCGGCTTCTCATCATCCAAACCTCCCTGTGATATAATCCTCGGTCCGCTTGTCCTTGGGCATCGAGAAAAGCGTTTCCGTGCTTGCGCGCTCCACAATCTCCCCAAGGAGGAAAAACGCTGTATAGTCCGAAATGCGCGCGGCCTGCTGCATGTTATGGGTCACGATCACAATGGTATATTTTTTCTTCAATTCCAGTGCAAGTTCCTCTATTTTGGAGGTGGAAATGGGGTCGAGCGCCGAAGTGGGCTCATCCATCAGCAATACCTCCGGCTCCACCGCAAGCGCGCGCGCGATGCAAAGCCTTTGCTGCTGCCCGCCCGAAAGCTCGAGCGCGCTCTTTTTGAGCCTGTCTTTCATTTCCGCCCAGATGGCGGCGCTGACGAGCGACTGCTCCACGATATCGTCAAGCTTTGCCTTCGATTTCACGCCGTGCGTGCGAGGCCCAAACGCCACGTTGTCATAAACGCTCATGGGAAAGGGATTGGGCTTTTGGAACACCAT
>DLFZ01000141.1 GCA_002482435.1 Christensenella sp. UBA7707 | reverse complement strand
CCCAGCCGCTCAAAGGTAACGGGGCGTTTGAAGCCCTCGTCGTATTCCTGCCTGAACTTTCTATAATCCTTTGCACCAAGCTCCGCACCGTTTGCGTCGCAAAGATAAAGTTCGGCTTCATGGGCGTTTCTCGCGCTGTGGCGGATGAACACGCCCCCGCGCAAGCGAAACGCACGCACGGCATATTCGAGCGTCGAATGCGTGCAAGCGCCAAAATCGCATACGTCCACACCTTGCGATATAAGCCCTGAAACGACCGCGTGCTTGAGCATGACGGACTGCTGACTGCCGTCTGTCGCCAACCCCACCTCCGCCGGCAGCCTGTGAATTCCGGCAAAAGCGCAGCCGATGCGAACCGCGTTAAGGGGATTCAGATCCCCATCACAATAACCGCGCACGGGCAGCTTTTCAAGCTGTTTTTCTCCCCGCTCCTGCCAAACCACGTTTTCCGCGTAGACGGCCTCGTCCTCGAGCTTTTTCTGCGGCCAAACGAGCACGCCTTTTTTGACCTGCGTTCCTTTCCCTACGTGCGTGCCCGCACCGACGGCGCTTTTTTCAAACACCGCCGCGCCCGTATCCACATGCACATCCTCACAGAGAATCGTACCGCGTATTTCCGCATTTTCGCGCACGCGCACATTTTCCATCAAAACCGATTGCTTTACACTGCTGCCGGAGCCGATTCTGCTCCCCGAACCCACGACCGCATACGCTTCAACCAGCGCATCGTCGGCGATTTCGGCGTCGCTTCCTATATAACATGGGGCGCGCAGTACCGCTTTTTTGGAAACGCGCGCGCCGTCTTCCACAAAAATGCCGTCGCGCCCCACCGCGCGGGGCGAAAACGCGCATTGCCCCTCCAAGAGCGCCCTCTGCGCCTCTAGGTATTGCTCCAAATCTCCGATGTCACACCAGTAGCCGGTGGTCTCGTAGCCAAAAATGGGGATTTCCTTCTTCATCACAAGCGGAAACAGGTCGTTGCTGAAATCAAACGGCCTGTCGGTTGGAATCATCTCCAAAATCTCCGGTTCCAAAATGTAAACGCCGGTGTTTGCAAGGTCGCTGAATACCTCGGAAAGCATGGGCTTTTCCAAAAAGCGCGAAATGGAATTGTCGCGGTTAAGAAGCACCACGCCGTACTCCGTTGGAGCGGGCACTTTTTTTAAAACGATGGTAAGCTTTGCGCCATGTTCTTTGTGCGCGCTGAGCGCGGCGCTCAAATCCATATCTGTAAGCGCATCACCGCTCAAAACAAGCGTGGTCTCAAGCGGCGCTTTGATGGCCGCACGCACGCTTCCCGCGGTGCCCAAAGGTTTTTCCTCCACGGAATAGTCCATGCGCACGCCGAAGTGCTCGCCGTTTCCCACATGGCGCATGATGCTGTTTGGCAGGTAGAAAAGCGTGGAGGTTACATCCGTCACGCCGTGCGCCTTAAGAAGATCAATGCAGTATTCGATGACCGGCCGGTTCAAAAGCGGAACCATGGGTTTTGGAACGGTGCAGGTAAGGGGCCGCAGTCGGCGGCCTTCGCCCCCGGCCATAATGATTGCGCGCATAAAAAATACCGCCTTTCGTCGGATGAAATGCGGTATTAGTTTGCACGTGGAAAAAGAAAATATTTCGCCGTGCGCAAGGAAAAGTTTTTGATTGCCATAATGTGCCTGACGCCACTTTTTGAGGTTTGCCCGCTTTACACCGTCTTTAACTGAAGTACGCGTTGCCGCCGTAGGTTCCTATGTAGTTGTGCGAACCCCAAGTAGTGCCCTTGCTTGCGGCGCGGAAGTAGTATACGTCCGAGTCAAAAACGGTATTGCCCGCGAAAACGGCCTGAACCGCTTCGATGCAGGTTTGCGAGGGTTTTACAGAGCGAAGTTCCGCCTCGTCCTCGGCGGGCGAAAACTGCGCGCCGTTGCCCTGAAAGATCACGCCCTCGATGCTTGAGCGGAAAATGCCGCTGTTGACACGGTTGAGTATCACATTGGCCACCGCGCGATAACCGTCGTAATCGCCGCGCCTGCTTTCCTCATAGGCAAGCTGAGCGGTGAGAAGCACCTCCTCGGCACTATAGCTGCCCGCGCCGGAATTGTCGGGTGCAACGGGCTTGGGCGTTTCGGTAGGCTTAGGCGTAGTTTTCGGCCTGCTTGTCGCTTTTGCGGTGGGTTTTGGGGTGGGCGTTGGAATGGCCCCTACCCCGATGTACTCCTTGAGCATAAAGCCCGTTTTTCCGTCGAGCTCCACCTGGTACCATTCCTCCGTTTTTGCGAGAATGGTAAGAAGCGTATTGCACTCGTATTCGCCGATCACCTTGTATTGTGTTCCCGGACCCGCTCGAAGGTTAACGGAAAGTGCACCCACATAGCCTTCCACATTTTTCACATCCGTCAGTTCATAATCCGGCGTGGGCAAAGGGGTCGGCGCAAGCGTTGGGGTGGGCGCTATCGAGGCGGTCGGAAGCGGCGTAACCGGCACTGCCGTAGGCGCAGGTGTTGTGGGATGCGGCGTAATTTCGATCAGCCGTTCTTCCGCAACCACAACCGCATCCACAGCCTTTTCAGAAAGACCGGCGGATGTCTGCGCCGTGCAGCCGGCGGTAAAAAGCGCCGCAAACACAAGAAGCAAGAGCAAGTTTTTCGCGTTAAAATTCATGCTTTACAGTATGTACTTTCGTAAATCCTCTCCGTTGAATTCGCTCGACAAATGCTCTTTCACATAGGCTTCATCCACCACAACCTTGGTCAAAGGGTGTTGGCCGTTTGCGTTGAAGGAGATGTCATCGAGCAGGTTCTCCAAAATTGTGTGCAGGCGGCGCGCGCCGATGTTTTCGCTCGTTTCGTTGGCGTTGAAGGCGTATTGCGCAAGGACGTCGATGGAATCCTCCGCAAACTCGAGCACGACGTTATCGGTTTGAAGAAGCGCCGCGTACTGTTTAGTGATGGCGTTTTCCGGCTGGGTCAAAATAAGTTTATAATCCTCCACGGAAAGCGATTCCAAATTGACGCGAATGGGGAAACGGCCCTGGAGCTCGGGGATCAGGTCGGTCACCTTGGAAACGTGAAACGCACCGGCGGCGATGAACAGAATAAAATCCGTTTTCACAGGGCCATACTTGGTGCTTACGGTGCACCCTTCCACAAGCGGAAGAATGTCGCGCTGCACGCCCTCGCGGGAAACATCGGGGCCGCTCGCGTGCCCGCTCCCAGCGATCTTGTCGATTTCATCGAGGAAGATGATGCCGTCCTGCTCGGCCTTTTCAATGGCCTCGCGCGTCACCTCGTCCATATCGATCAGCTTTTCGGCTTCCTCCTGGGTCAAAATGCGGTAGGCCTCTTTTACCTTAACCTTGCGTTTCTTTTTGTTCTTGGGCAAAATATTGCCCATCAGGTCGTTGATGTTCAAATCAATGCCCATTGCGATCATGGCGTTGCTGCCGGCGTTCGACTGCTCCACCTCGATTTCAACCAACTGCTCGTCGAGCTGGCCGCTTCGAAATGCCGCGATCACTTCCTCGCGGCGACTACGGTGTTCGCGCCGCTCGTTGTCGCTCATTTCAGGCTCCTGCGGCTCACCGCTTCCCAAAAGAAACTGCAAGGGGTTTTGCGTATGTTGGCGCTTTGCCTGAATGGGAACCAAAATGTCCGCAAGGCGCTGTTCCGCAGCGGCCTCTGCCAAAAAGCGAACCTCCGCCTCCTTTTTTTCCTTGCACAGGCGAATGGATGCATCCACAAGGTCGCGGATCATGGAATCCACATCGCGGCCAACGTAGCCCACCTCGGTGAACTTGGTCGCCTCGACTTTAAGGAAGGGCGCTTCCACAAGCTTTGCAAGCCTGCGGGCGATTTCGGTTTTGCCGACGCCCGTCGGCCCGATCATGATGATGTTTTTTGGCGTGATTTCCTCGCGAAGCTCCTCTTTGAGCATGCTTCTGCGGTAACGGTTGCGAAGCGCAATCGCCACGGCTCGCTTTGCCTTGCTTTGCCCTACGATGTATTTATCCAGCGAATCTACGATTTCTTTGGGCGTATGCATGGCTATACCTCCTCCACGGAAATATTTCCGTTGGTGAACACGCAGATGTTCGACGCGATGCGAAGCGCCTTTTCGGCGATGTCGCGCGCGTCAAGCTCGGTATTTTCCTTGAGCGCCTTGGCCGCCGCAAGCGCGTACATGCCGCCCGAACCGATGGCGGCGATGCCGTCGTCCGGGTCGATCACCTCGCCCGTGCCGGATATGATGAGAAGCTCATCGGCGCTCGCCGCGATGAGGAGCGCCTGCAGCTGGCGCATCACCTTATCGCTTCTCCACTCCTGTGCAAGCGCCACGGCCGCGCGCTTTAAGCTGCCGCCGTGCTGCTCAAGCTTGCCCTCAAACCGCTCACAAAGCGTAAACGCATCCGCCACGGAACCGGCAAAGCCTACCACGACCTTGCCGTGGTAAACGCGCCGCACCTTTTTGGCGGTTTGCTTCATGATCGTATTTTCACCCATCGTCACTTGACCATCGCCCGCAACGGCGCATTTGCCGTTTTTTTGTACGGCGACGATCGTTGTTCCCATCAAAGGCATATTCTTTTCCTCATTCTTTGTCAAAATTAAAGGGTTTTCACCGCATAATCCTCAATATACTCTTCCCGAAAGCCTAATGACTCGTAAAGACTCCGCGCCCAGTTTCCCACGACGCAGTATAGCGTAACGGAGGCATGGCCGCTTTCAAGAATTTTGTTGCACAAACACTTCACAAAAAGCCGCCCAATACCCTTCCCCTGCGCCTCCGGCTTTATAGAAACGCTGTCGATTGCGTCGCCCTCAAGGTGTGCATGCCCGATGATTTCGCCGTCTTTCACGTAAACGAACCGCTCCTGTGCCGAGTCCTTCCAGTTCTCGCGCATCGCGTCGCTTGGCTGTTGCAAAACGGAATCCGGGAACGTGCCGACGCGAAGGCGCATTTCGTGAAAGGCTCGCGCGGAAAGCTGCTGCGCGGCCAAATAATCCGCATCTTCATAACCGCGAACGGGCAATGAGGGAAGTTCATACGCCCCGCCGCAATAGCGCATAAGCGCGGA
>DLFZ01000152.1 GCA_002482435.1 Christensenella sp. UBA7707 | reverse complement strand
TCCAAAATGCGAAAGCCGTTGTGGTGCAAATAAAAGCGCAAATCCGCCGTGCCGCGCATGGGCTGCATTACGATACGCTTTGCGTTCCTTGCGACTTCAGTTGAGGCTGCAAGGATGTTTGCGATAAGCGCGCCGCCCATGCCCGCGATAACGAGCGCGTCGGCTTCGCCTTTTTTAAGCCCGTTCAGACCGTCCGCCACGCGAAGGTCAATCTGCGCTTCCACACCGCAATTTGCGGAAAGCTCTCGCGCCTTATTTAAAGAAAGGGCGCTGATGTCGCTTGCGATTACGCGGTTTGCGTTTTTTTGCTGCAAAAGCGCCACTGCAAGGCGGCCATGGTCGGAGCCGATGTCTGCAACGGTATCGAAACGGCCGAGCATATCGGCAACCGTCGCAAGCCTTGCTCCCAAAACAATTCCCATGATGCCCCCATCATATAACATAACGCTAAAAACGCGCCGGGTATCAAAAAAACGGCGCGAAAATGCCTGTATCTTCATTGTAAAGGATTTGAAGCGTCAATGCAAACCGAACATCGGCTGCTATGAAAAATTTTTGTGACAAAAGCCGCGCGTCGCAAAATATCAAACGCACAACAGCTTGCTTAAAACCTTAATCTACTGCCTTGATGTGATAAATGCGCGAGCCGCCGTCGCCCAAAACGCGAACGTTTTCGTTGTAGCCGGTGCTTGCAAACTGCTGCATCAGGGAAATGCCGCGGTAGGAAAGTGCATCGCCGCCGATGAGGTAACGTTCCTCGTTGACGGGAAACATGTAGCGCCGCGCGATGAGCATGAGCGGAAGCCCTTCGCCTGAAAGCTTTATTGGGCTTATGTGGTTGATGAGCGAGCCGAAGGTTTTTACGCTGATGTACTGCGGGCGATTTTTTACCTCGAAAAGCGCTTCGGGATCGAGCCCGTTCACGCGAAGCACGTCGTGCGCGTGCGTTGCCGAAGCGGTAAATTGGTAAAAGCCCGCAAATGCTTCGCGCCCGTCGTCGCTCACCACAGCCCATACGGGGCGGTTGCTTTCAAAGGCGGATTCCATGCGGTAAAACGTGCCGAACTGAAATAGCCTCCGGTGCGTTTTATAAAACTCGATCTGCCGTTTTACGCACGTTTTGTCAAACGGTGTGAGTTCTGTCGGGTCAAGCTCATAGCCGAACGCGCCAAACGCCGCAACATTGAAACGCGTTTCAACAGAAGTCGCGCGAAGCGTTGGGGAATGCGGGCTTTGCGAAACATGCGCGCCGATGACGCTCAATGGGTAACCATAGCTTGTGCCTTCCTGTATGATGAGGCGTGAAATTGGGTCGGTGTTGTCGCTGGCCCAGGTTTGTGGCATATAGCAAAGCATTCCTAGGTCAAAGCGGTTGCCGCCTGAGGCGCACGACTCAAACAGGATGTTCGGGAAGCGCTTTGTAAGCGCGTCAAGCACTTCATAAAGCCCAAGCACATAACGGTGGAAAAACTCGCCCTGCCGCGTTGGCGGGAGCGTAGGGGCGTACATGTCCGAAAAATTGCGGTTGCAGTCCCACTTTACATAGGTGATCTCAGCGCTTGAAAACACCGTACTCATCGTTTCGATCAAATACTTGCGAACGGCCTCGTTGGTAAGGTCGAGCACCAACTGGGTGCGTCCAAGCGCAGCTTCGCGGTTGGGAAGTTTCACGGCCCAGTCAGGGTGCGCGCGGTAAAGGTCACTGTCCTCGTTGACCATTTCCGGCTCCACCCAAAGCCCGAAATCGAGCCCGAGCGCCTTGAGCTTTTTTTGAAGCCCGTCAAGCCCGTGCGGCATCTTTTTCTTGTTGACGAACCAGTCGCCAAGCGCGCGTTTGTCGTCGTTTCGTTCGCCAAACCAGCCGTCGTCCAGCACAAAAAGTTCGATGCCAAGCTTTGCGGCCTGCTTTGCCATAGAAAGAAGCCTGTGTTCGTCAAAGTCGAAGTAGCAGCCCTCCCACGTGTTCATGAGGATAGGGCGCTCCTTGTTTTTCCAAACCCCGCGCACGATGTGGCGGTTCACAAAACGGTGCATATGCTGAGAAGCGCCGTTGAGCCCTTCGT
The DNA here is from genome assembly GCA_002482435.1 of Christensenella sp. UBA7707. Taxonomy (GTDB): domain Bacteria; phylum Bacillota; class Clostridia; order Christensenellales; family CAG-138; genus UBA7707. The sequence continues at coordinate 3,555 of DLFZ01000152.1, read as the reverse complement.
GCGAGTAGGTCATTATCGCCTCAGGCGTAAAGAAGCTTTCGCCGTTTTCGAGCGTCCAAAGGAAGGTGGCGGGGTTGATGCCCGAAAGCACGCGCGTTTTTCCTTCGTGCGTTACCTCAACGATCTCCGCGTGGTTACCGCTATAGATCAGGTTGAATGCGTAAACATCGCCCGCGTGTTCCGTTGCATCGTTTTGTCGCAGCATAATGAAGGGGTTTGCACGTGCACTGCTAAGCCCTGTTTTCGCGTCGTTTACGTAGATGCCCGTCGAGAGCGGTTTTTCCTGACGCTGGCGCTCGAGCGCCCACGCGCCTGTAAAGGTGAGAAGCGTAAAATCCGTTTGCGGCAGGTCAAGCTGCATGCTCATTGCGCGCTTGATAAGAACTTGCGCGCCGGAGCGGTTTACAAGCTCCATTCTTCGGCAAATCACATCGCTGTCATAAAACGCGGTATAAAAAAGCTTCAGCGTAACCCCCAAAACACTGTCCGCAAGCTCGAAAAGGTGTGTTTCCGCCGTGCCATCCGGGTCGTAGGCGGAAGGAAGACCTTCCATTGTGGGCTTTTCCGAAAGCACGCTGTGGGATACGAAGGTAAAATCCGCCGTGTTCGAACCGTCGGGCAGGAGAACCTCCACGCACGCCTCGCGAAAATCCCCCCGGCCGTAGGAGGAACATGCAAGGCACACGTCATCGAGTCCGAATGCGTCGTTGCTGCGTGCGTACGCTATCATGGAGCCGTAAGGTGTGGCACGTTTTTCGGTGAGCGCGGAATAGCCCTCCCGTTCGCGGATGCGCCTGCCGTAGTAAACAAGGCTCAAATGTCCGCTTGGCAGTACGTCAAGAATGTAGCTGGTATTTTTTGTAAAAAGATGTACGCTCATGAGCGCCTCCAACAAACGGTGATTGAGGTTTCCTAAAGTTTACCATGCAAAGGCCGCCGCGCCAAGGCATAATGCTCATGGTGCGGCGGCTTTTTCGCCTGTTAGGCAAGCAACGTTGCTAAGTGCTTTTAAACGCGCTAGGGAGTGAACTGGTAAATGGTCTGCACCGAATCCGCCTGCTCGTACTCAACGCCCGCAACGTCTGCAATGGCTTGCGCGAGGTAATCCATGGCGTTTTGCGCCTGTTCGAAGGTGTTGGCGTTGTGGCCGATTTCAACTAGCAGGCATTGGCTTGACACATGTTGGTTGTAGCGGCCTTTCTTTACGCGTATTTCACGCACAAGTCGTGAGTCGAATTGTGCCAGCCGCTCGCTGATTTTTTTAGCGAGCGCGTAGTTGGAGGCAAAGTCCGGCATTTCGTTGTAACCGGTTCCGGTGGCGCCCTCTCCCGTGCCCACAACAAACATCATCCGCGCAACCTCTTTGCCGTCGATGACCACATAGTCCTTCGTGCCTGAAGCGCTTGAACCGTAAGCGTCGCGGTGAATATCAATGAACATGGTGAGCGACGGGTACTGCTTTTTGTATTTGAGCATGGTAACAAGCGAGCGCTCGTAAGCGGTATTCAGCCTGGGCGGCTCGTGATCCGTCGTATCATGCAAGGTTGCGATGCCGTATTTTTGCGACAGAAGCTGCGTGAGCTTTTCGCCGAGCGCAACCACGTTGCGGTCATTCTGGCGGGTGCGCCATTCGCCGCAGGCTACGTAGGGATATTTTTGGGTCGGCGTATACGCCTCTGTGGTGTGCGTGTGGTAAATGAGCACGCGCGGTTCTGTGCCCGAAAGGCTGATGGTTTCAGGAGTGGAAACGTTCAAAAGCTCGAGGCGGATCTCGTCGCTCACGCCTTCGTCGAAGTCGGTCAGTTCTACCTTAATTGGGCTTTCAGCGCTGCCGCTCTGCGAGGCCTCATGCTCCGCTTCGTCCCCGGGAAGCGTAGCGTCACTTGGCACACCATACAAAAACGGAAACTGGAACGACAAAAGCTCGCGTCCCGCCTGCGTATTGCCGCCCCAGTAGAGTGTGCTTTGCAGCAGCAGGAAAAATGCGAGCAGAGCGATTGCAGCAACGGATGTGATGCGCGCGCCGCGGCCTTGAAGGATGGCCGGCATATTCTTGCCTTTTCGCCGTAAATGCCCTTTTTTCATATGACAAGCCCTCCTGCATCATAGGTATGTAAGAGGGCGGGGGGTTATGCAACGAGCATGCGGATCTCGTCATAGGAGGCGTCGAACAGAGCAAGGTTGATGCCGTCCGCTAGGATGCGCGACATGTCCTTTACAATGGTGTCGATGTCCTTGGGGGTAACGATGAGCGTGCCGATTTTTTCGCTGATCACTTTTTCGGCAAGCTCCTTTAATCGTTCCTCGTCGCGGTGAAGCCCGGTTTCGTCGGCGATGAGGCTTATGGTATCCTGCGAAATGGTGGAGGCGTAAACCACAAGCGGTACGCCGATGGCAATTACGGGTACACCAAAGGTATCCTTGTTGAGGCCTGCGCGCGTGTTACCGACGCCGCTGCCGGGGCTGATGCCCGCATCCGTTATTTGAAGCGTCGTACTGATGCGTGCGGCGCGGCGCGACGCCAGCGAGTCGATGGCAATGATAAGATCGGGCTTTACATGCTCTGTGATGCCGCGTACTACCTCCATGGTTTCAATGCCGGTCACGCCGAGCACGCCGGGTGCGGCAGAGCATACCGAGCGCACAGGGCCGGGGAGCGCATCGGGAAGAAATTCAGTGATATGCCGCGTCACATACACAAGTTCCGCAACCGCAGGGCCGAGGGAGTCCGGCGTGATGGAGCGGTTGCCAAGCCCAACCACAAGCACCGTTGCGTCTTTTTTTAAGTCCTTGAGCATGGCTTTCAACTCATCGCTGAGTGCCTTTGACAGTTCCTCGAAAAGGTCGAGCGGTCGGCAGAGGAGATCGGGCGCGTCAAGCGTAACATAGGTACCGATTTGCTTGCCGATCTCCTTTGCGGCCTCCTCAGTTTCCACCTTGATACGCGAAATCGTAATACCCGGGCGCTCATCTTTTTCCTCCACCACACCCCGCAATTCCGGGTGAAGTTCGCGCGCCTCCATTGCAAGGTCTGTATAAATGTTGTTCGGCATAAAAATCTCCTTGACAATTCGTTGAAAATTCCGTAAAACTAGTATTGCCGCAAGGCGGGCGTGCTATTTGCGAAAAATGCTTTGTGTTTCGTGGGATTATGCTTGCAATGCGCATTTTTCCATGCTATAATGCACAATGTTCGATTAAAAAGACAGGGAGTGAATTGTTTTGGCAAACCACAAGTCCGCTTTAAAGCGCGTGGGTATTACCGCAAAAAAAAATCTTCGCAATCGTATGATCTCTTCGCAGGTTAAAACGTCCGTCAAGAGCTTTGACGCCGTAGTCGCAAACGGCGATAAGGCCGCCGCCGAAAAGGCGTTCGTGCAAACCGTGAGCACCGTCGACAAGGCTGCCGCTAAGGGCGTTATCCATAAAAACGCGGCGAACCGCAAAAAGGCGCAGCTCGCCAAAAAGCTCGCCGCTAAATAACGGAGCTTTTTCAAACGCAACATCGGTTTTGTAGAGAGCCAGCCGCAGGGTTGGTTTCTTTGCGCTTCCTTT
>DLFZ01000020.1 GCA_002482435.1 Christensenella sp. UBA7707 | reverse complement strand
CACTATACAGTTTTCAAGGTGCTGTGTGTTTCGCTTTTCGCGAGCACTTTGCTATTTTAGCAAAAAAGCTCGCCTCGCACAATTCGTTATTTTTCTGTTATCCGCCTTTATGTGTACTATTTTTGTTCAGTTCATCTTCATTTTTGTTTTCCAGTATGTTTTGTTTGAAATCTCCTGAAATCTTCGTTTTTCATACCAACTCAAAAAAACTTTGCTTGTCTTATACATTTTTTGTAATTTCCGGTCGAAACGCTCCGTTCGAGTGAAATTTTGGTTACGTGTCACAAAAAACGGCGTAAAAAACATGGCGCGTCCGGAGATATCCGAACGCGCCAGAAAGGAATTAGAAAGGGTTAGCTTACCTTATGCAGGAAGAAGTAGAGCCTGGAGTTTTCTTCGGAATCCGCATGCTCGTTACCGCAGGTGAACAGCGTAACAAACGTTTCATCGGCCGAGGGCTTTACGCCAAAGTCGATTTCGGAACGTTCGATCTGCTTATTGATCCAAGCCTGAACTTCCTCGGAATTGTTCTTCCAGTTCTTAGAGGGGGGGTACCATGTGTTGTAATAAAGGGTATCCACATCCTCGCCTGCGGGTGTTTCGTACATGGAGAACACTTCCCACTGCGCTTCCACGCCGTAGATGCTGATGGTGAACACGCGGCCCTTATAGGTCGTAAGATCGGGCAGACCGCTCGTCAGATCGGGATTTTTGCACTTGCTGTACTCGCAGGTTGTCTTCCCGAGATTGTACTCCTGAATATGCTGCAACTGGTGCATCATGGTGCCGCTTACGCGGGAGTTATGCCCCGTGACAATGTTGTTGGTGGTGTACTTATTATAATAAGCGTAGATGGAGGCGCTATCAGACTCCTTCTTATCCACCGTGTGATAGTTGTAAAACCACTGATCTTCGGGGTTGTACATGATGGGGTAATCGATGTTTGTGCCGTCGATCTTAATCCAGCCCACCACATCGTCGTTCTTTTTGGCTACTTCAGCAATCTTTTCCGCATAAACGGAGGTCGCGGCGGCAACGCGGAACTGCGAAAGCGCGGCAGTACCTATAACATAGTTGTTAAGCGCATCGAGAGAACCGCTCGCAACGCTGCCGTCAGCAGCCTTCACGATGCCGGCCGCGTACAGGAACGCACCCTCAAGCTTCGAGGACCCGTCCAGATGCGCGCTAAGAAGTTCCGAGTCGGCCGCGTTCACAAGCGAATCGCCATTCATATCGCCAAGGATTACGAGTGTAGCATAGGCCGCACCGTCTTTTTGAACCTCAACGCCGGTAAACACCGCGTCGCTGTCGAGCATATCGGCGCCGTTTGCCTTAAGAGCAATGGTCTGGCTGCCCGTGAGCGCGCTGAGCACAGCCTTTGTGCGCGCGGCGGTCATGCCGGGCGCAAAGCCGAGAACGTAGCTTTCTTCAAGGTACGGTCGAAGCTGCCAGCCGGTAACGGAAAGCTGAAAATCACTGTCGCTGCCAAATGCGGCAACCGTGCCGTCGGCCTTCATCACCACCACATGCGCGGCACCCGCGGCAATGGCCGCTGCGCCGGCCACGGCGGAAGCATCGGCATTTTCAGGCGAGCAAAGAACCGTGCCCGCATTGGTAACGGCGGCGGTAAGCGCATCGCCCGCGGCGATGTCTTTCACATCCGCCCAAGAGGAAAGGTCATCCTTGGTGGAAAGCGCCTTGCCGTCTTTCGTGGCGGCAACGCTTACATCCTTGCCCGCGGCGATCTTTACAACGTTGGTCCAACCGGTAACATTGCCTTGATTCGAGGCGTTGTCGCCCGCGGCAACCACGGTGCCGTCGCTCTTAAGACCAAGGGAATGGTTCCCTGCGGCCGCGATCTGCACGATGCCCGTCCACGCGGAAACATCGCCCTGCCCGGCGGCATTGTCGCCCGCAGCAACCACGGTGCCGTCGCTCTTCAGGCCGAGAATGTGCGCTTCGCCCACAGCAACCGCCCAAATATCCGTCCATTCAAGCGCCGCGCTCAAAGCGTCGCTGTTTTTGCCGGCAACAAGCACCTTGCCATCTGCAGTAACGGCGGCGGTAAGCTCGCCGTAAGCGGCAACCGCGACCACATTCGTCCACTTCAAAACGTTATTTTGGCCCTGTGTGTTATGGCCGGCAACGACAAGCGTACCGTCCGAACGGGCACCAAGGCTATGCACGCTGCCCGCGGCTACCATGCCGCTGCCCGCAGGCTGAGAAAGTGTTAAAGATGTACCTTCCGCTGGCTGCTCCGTGGGTGCAGGGGTTTGGTTGCCGATGATGACCGCGCCATCATCCGGCTTGGAGCACCCCATTGCAAAAAGGACCAGCAGCGCCATAAGCAGCGCAAAAAGTTTTTTCATGCGTTTATCTCCTTCTGAAATCACACCTAGGTATACGGTTCCATACCGCAAACATCATACCATAATCCGTCACCACGGCAAAGTACCGCACGAGGCAGTTCATAATTATTTAACAGTCGCGTCAGGCAAATAAAGGCCCTTCGTATTTTTTAAAACGGTGGCCGTATGGAAAAAGTTCCCGCCTTGTGTTTAAAAAAGGATCCGTCGCCTGCGCGGCACGCCGAAAGCGCACCAAAGCAACGAAAAAAAGCTGCCGTCGCCGGCAGCAAAAGGTTTTTTTGGGGGGTTACTCGTTGTCGCAGGGTGCGGGGTTTAAAATCGCGTTGTCCATCAGCATAACAAGTTCGAGCGCGCTGCGGAAGGTTTCCTCGCAGCCCCCTTCGAGCCACGAAACAACGCCCTGCCAGCTTGCATTCTGACGGAACAGAATGCGAACGCGAAACGTTGCGGCGGCACCAGTGGCCTCCTTCATTTCACAGCAAACAGGCGGGTTGAAATTCGCCTCGGTTTTACGAAACACGCGCTTTTGCGTGGACGAGGAAGGGTAGTCGATCTCCTCCACCGTTTGTTCGATCAGCAACAGAAGCTGCATGAGATTGGAAAAGCTTTTGTGTTGCGTGAAAGAACAATGGCAAAGCCGCCCGCTCATTTGGCGCTGCTCATAAGAGTCCACGCAAATGAGAAGGGAACGGTACGACTCCTGTACAATTTGTTTGTTCGTGTATGCCATAATGACACCTCAATTTATCCTACGAACTCACCATACCATAAGATGGGTACATGGCGGTTACAAATTGGGTATTTTTATGCTGAATTTCAATACTTTTGAACCTGTTTTAGAGCAAATTGCGCTTCAGGCTCCAAAAAAACCACCACATTTGGTATCGATTACAAAATATTTCCACAAAAATACGCCGGATTTGCCCGCCGCACACGTATTGCGCGGCTTCCGACCTGCGTTTACTTTTATATAAGGAAGCAACGATCTCCGCCGCGCTTTTCCGTACTCGCAACCGGCGGCCATGAGCGCTGCGGGCTTATGTTTTTTTATTTGCAGCCTCATCGCCTTTTTTGTGTAATGCAAGCAGCGAAAAGGAGCCTCTTTCAAAGCTCCTTGCCTTGTATGCGGGTCGATCCTATGATCCGAGCTTAGTCGTCGCTTCTTCCGCCATCTATGCAGACTTTCTTTCTCCGGGACAGCGCAAGACCGCCAAAGCCACTTACAATCGCCATATAATAACCGAAATCATACCAAAACCCTTTGTTATAGACTTCATAAATGCCGAGGTCCTTATTAAAAAGGGAACCTATGAGTGAAATCGGCGCTATCCACCCATGCCAAATGCCCATAAAGAACCCCGCCGGCTTGATTTCTGAATTTGCCCCATCACCCGGGATGCAACCGCTCAAAGTCAACAGCAATAAAACAAGAGCGACGCAGATTACCAGTACCTTTCTACCTTTCACAAACGCACCTTCTCTCACTTAATTTTTACCATGATACATTGTATCGGACGATAGAAGAAACCATTCTCCCTCATACCTAAAATGCGAAACCGCCTCTTAGAGTTTGCGCGTCACCATTTCCGCGTTGCGGCAGTAGTGAAGCACCGTTTTGGCGGTGATGCGTCCATTTTTATAGAGCTCCAAGAGCGAATTGTCCATGCTGCACATGCCGTCCTGTGCTGAGGACTGTATGACAAAGTCGATCTGGTGGGTTTTGCTTTCGCGGATGAGGCTCCTTATTGAGCTTGTGAGATGCATGATTTCAAACACGGGCAAAAGCCGCCCATCCACTGAGGGAACAAGCTGCTGGGAAAGCACCGTTTGCAGCACCATGGAAAGCTGCACGCGAATCTGCTGCTGCTGGTTTGGGGGGAACACGTCGATAATACGGTCGATGGTGTTGACCGCGCCCACGGTGTGCAGGCTCGAAAGTACCAAATGCCCCGTTTCTGCGGCGGTCATAGCGGTACGGATGGTATCATAATCACGCATTTCACCAAGCAAAATCACATCGGGAGCCTGCCTGAGGCACGCGCGAAGCGCGGTGAGATAGCTATCGGTATCGGTTCCTACCTCGCGCTGGCTGATGACGCTTTTTTTGTTGCGGTACAAAAACTCGATGGGATCTTCGAGCGTTACAATGTGCGCGTTTCTATTTTGGTTGATGGCATCGATCACGCAGGCAAGCGTGGTCGATTTGCCGCCGCCGGCAGGTCCGGTAATGAGCACAAGCCCGCGCGGCTTCTGCGCAATTTTCATGACCTCGTCGGGGATTGTGAGCGAGGTGGGTTCCGGAATGTCAAAGCGTACCACGCGGATAACCGCCGCCATAGAACCGCGCTGGCGGTAGGTGCTCACACGGAAGCGCGAAAGCCCGTTGATGGAGAGGGAAAAATCATCGTCGCCGGTGGTAAGAAAGCGGTCGGTCGGGCGCGAGGCAAGCTCATAAATACTTTGCACCAGCCGGTTTGCGGAATCCGGCATTACGGTTTCATCGTCCCGCGGGCCGATGATGCCGTCGCGCTTAAATGAAACGGGCTGGCCGGACACGATAAAAATGTCCGACGCGCCGCGTTCCACAGCTTCCTTCAAATAGTTCAAAAGTTCCTGCATGGCCGAACCTCCTTGCTTAAGCATAACGCGCCAATCAGAACACGGCCACAACAGTGTATGGCGCGTCACAGCTTTGTTAAACGCGCTTGCCGTAGACACCGTACGCCTTCGCACCTTCGCCGCGCTCTGCCACGCCATACGCCTTTGTCGCTCGCTCGACCCAAACGGTATAGTTTGAGGTGGTTTCAAGGCGGAGAAGGGCAGCATAGCGGCGTTATTCCAACCGACGACAACAGCGAAAATATACCGTTTGGGCGTGTTTGGATTGGCGCATTAAGCTTATCACGGCTCCATCGCGCCCTCGCCCCGCCACACGTTGATGTGCTCGTCCACGGAGTATTCAAGGGTGCTTTCAAGCCGCCATGCTTGGGTACGGTAATTCCCCGCGCCATCCAAAACGATCTCGACGTACAGCGCCTGATGTTCACCGGCAGCGCACAGATACCGCGCGAGATAGCGCCCGTTTTTCTGCGTGATGGATACCTTCGTGCCCTCTATCGTTTCGGGCGGGTTTTCAAGCTCCGCACGCAAAAGTGCGCGCAGTACGCGACTCGCCTGTTCATCGGCCTCGTAATAGGTCTGCACGGAAGCGGCATAGGTTCTTGCGAGCCGAAGATCCGCCGAGGCGGAAAGAAGCCCAAGCGCGCAAAGCACCGTAAGGCAGAGAATAAAGAACAGCATCAGAAGCATTGCGGTTCCCGCGCCTGTGATTTTAACGGGTCTGTTCATGGTGCATCCTCCCGCAAGGCTGCGGCGCGTAACGCAAAAAGTGCTTCGCCACCCGCATCGTGAACCGAAATATCCGCCACAGAAAGCCCGTTTTGCTCCGCGGCACAAAGCATTAGCACATA
>DLFZ01000186.1:24677-24915 GCA_002482435.1 Christensenella sp. UBA7707 | reverse complement strand
TTGTATGCCGCCTTAAGGTTTTCGACGATCGCTTTTTTTACGATGCTTTGGCAATCGGATACCGAAAAAAGCGCGCTTTTCGCGCTTTTGCCCGTAACATGGATAAAGCTGTCACGCGCAAGAAACTGCTTCCACGGCAGGGCCAGCGTGCCCTCAAAAAGCGCTTCAAAGGTACGCGCCTCAAACGCACCTACCTCCAAAAACACGCGCTCGGCGGTACGCAGCCACAAAAGCGCGC
>DLFZ01000186.1:15884-24653 GCA_002482435.1 Christensenella sp. UBA7707 | reverse complement strand
AGCCGCCCGTAAACGCGACGTGTGCGTCCTCCACGCGCACGACCTCGATGGAAAGCCTTCTAAGCTCGGCTGCGACAAGCGCCTCAAGCCCCAGCTTGCAGGTTGCGATAAACTTCATTCGGCCGCCTTTTTTCCCGCTTTGAGCTTCGCGAGTGCGTTGTTGAAGCGAAGAAGCGATATTTCATATTTGTGGCAAAGCTCGNNGAGCGCCGCCGCCATGGCGTACACCTGCTGCGCGGAAAGATCGGGAAAACCCGAAAGCCCCTCCAAGTACTCACTCCACAGGCGCGCCGCAGCAAACACGGTTTCCTCGGTGCGGGTGGCCTGCATGCCGGTAAAGCACGCCTCCATGACTTCGCGGTACTTTTTCGGCACCTTTTCGGGCGGGATGTTGGCAATGAACACGCGGCTTTGCACAAGCTCGCCATTGATGTAGCCAAGGTAGGGTTCCTTCGCACCAAGCTGCTTCAAAAAGCCGAACGCGTCGCGCTTAAGCTCTGCCGGCTGATCCGCCCGTAAAACAAAGTCCCGCAAGAAAAGCTCCGCATGCCTGTCGCCAAACGAGGCCACAAGCGCAAGCATCGCCTGCTTAACGCTTCGTTCAGGAAGCTCGGCACCCCAGCGCACGAGCGACACAAACTCGCCATCGCTCTGCCAAAGCTTTACAAGCTCCGCCCGCGGTCTGCCGATGAATTCGTTGAGCTTATGGATGCGCACGAGCATTTCATCGGGCGGCACCTGATATTGCAACATGAAGTTGACGCGCTTTTTCGGCAGTTCCGCCATCGCAGCGCGGCAAACGCCGCGGTAGTAGCGTGCTACGCTGTCGCCCGCGTCGATTTTTAAAAGCCTGTCGTAACCGGAAACGGCGCGGCGGTATTCACCCAGGTGGAATGCGCACGCGGAAAGCCGGTGAACGACGCCCGCGTCGTAGGGCATGATGTTGAAAAGCTGCTTCAAAAGCGCGTAAGCTGCCTCAAATTCGTTAAACTCCATAAGCGTTGCACTCAAGCGGTTCATATCGTCCGGATCGTCGGTTTTTACCTGCTTTAAAAAATCAAGCTCCCGCCTTACGCCCTCTTCATCCTTGGCGGCATGGAGAAACACCGCAAGGTTGCAGTGTGCCTGAATGTCCTCAGGATTTTTTTTGAGAATCTCGCCCACCTCGGCGGTGGCACTTTTATAGTCGCGGTCGCAAAAATACGCAAGCCCAAGGTTGTTGCGCGCAAGCGCAAGCTCCGGCTCTTTTTCAACCAGCTTTTTGAGTACTTCTACGGCCATCTTGAACTCGCCGCGTTCAATGAGCTCCTTGCCCTTAAGCGCTGCGTTTCGAAGCTCCTGCCCTGCAGGAATGATGCCGTTCAACTCGCCCTCCTCGAGCGCATCGAGCATGTCATAAGCCTCGTAGGTAAACTCGCCGTCCGGCTCAATCTCTACATAGCGTTCAAAGCTTTCCTTTGCACGCGCGTATTCTTGCAGCCCTAAAAAGTTACAGCCCATGCCGAAATAGCATTCGCTCGGACGATCGCCGTCTTCATAAAAGAAGGTGAGTAAAACGCGGTGGGATTCCTCAAACCGGCTCATTTCTGTGAGCGTTTCGGCAATGGCCAGCTTGATTTCCGCATTTTGCGGGTCCCGATCAAGCGCGAGGCGGTAGTTTGCCATCGCATCGAGCAAATTGTTGCTGTCGAGCTTACTCAGCCCGCGGCGAAAGAAATACTCCCCCGTCCGCTCGAACTGGAGTACCTTTCCTTTGTCAAACATGATGCGGCTGTTGGTTTTGTTTTCCGCCATACCCTTCTATTCGCGCCCGGTTATATAGGCGCAGCTTTCTTAACGTTTTAAGCACGGAAAAACGGCTTTACACCTCGGCGTCATCGTCTTTCCGGAGGGATTCCTCCAGCAGCGCCTTAAGCTCCGCTTCGTCGAAGCTGTAAGCGGTGTTGCAGAAATGGCAGGTGAGCGTTGCGCCCTTGTCTTTTTCGATCAAGTCTTCAAGCTCCTCTTTGCCCAGAGAAATCAGCACGCGCTCAAGGCGTTCGCGTGAGCAGTCGCATAGAAAGCGCGGCATTGTTGTTTCCGTTACCTCTATATTAAGCCCATCGAGCACCTCGTGCAAGGCTTCTTGAAGCGTACGCCCGTTTTCGAGCAGAGTACTTAGATTTTTGATGCTTTCTACACGCGCCATAGCAAGCTCTATGTGCTCCTCGGGACATCCGGGCAACGGCTGAAGCAAAAGTCCGCCAGATGAAAGCACGGTTCCGCTTTGAGCATCCATGCGCACGCCCAAATAAACGAGCGAGGGCGTTTGCTCGCTCACGGTGAAGTAGCGCGCAAAATCCTCCGCGATCTCTCCCGACACAAGCTCGCAGCGCCCCACGTAGGGTTCGCGCATGGAAAGGTCTTTCACCACGGTAAGCTCGCCAAACCAACCCACCGCCATCGAAACGTCAAGCTTCCCGTCGGGTGCAAGCGGCAGCTCAATTTCGGGGTTTTCGATGTACCCCTTTACGGCACCACCCGGCCGGGCAGTGCATACGATGTTTCCCGCAGGCCCTCCACCTTTGACGATGGCGGTAAGCCTGNNATAGCGGTAAGCCTGTCGTTTTCGTTTTTCAGCTCCATGCCCATGATCGCAGTCATCATCAGCGTGCGCCCAAGCGCCGCCGTACACACGCGCGAGGTTTTGTGGAAGGTTCGCGCTTGGGCAACAAGGTCTTTCGCGTCGATGGCTGTAAAGCGCATGGTCTGGTTTAAAAACAACCCTTTCAGGATGGTGTCGTTGGTCATAAGGAACCTCCTCGTTTTTGCGGCAAAAAGAGCGATCTTCAATAAAAAACCGTCTTTTTTGTAATTTTATTTCCAAACGGCAGTTTTCACGCCCGGTAAACTCCATTTTTTGTGCAAGCCGCGCATGGTTCCGAAAAATTCGCAATTTTTCGTGCAACATTAATGTAATTCGGTTTACAATATGTCGCCTTCCATTTTTGGAAAATCCTTTTCGGCAACAAACTGAAGGCGCTCCGACGCCTCGTTTGGCGCTGCTTTGGAAAACGCCTCAAAAACGCGCACGTTCGTAAAACCGCACGCCGTAAGCGCCGCCTCAAGCTCGTGTTTTTCATGTGCCCTCTGCACATGCGTTTCCGTGAAACGCTCGTAGCGCGTGCCTTCCTTTACGAAAAAGCTTAAGTCCATCTCCACAAGGTGGTTCTTTTCGTCGTAACAATTTTTCCACACATAGGCAAGCGTTCCATCGTCATACCCGAGTGTGTTGCAGCCAAGCGTTTGGGAAAGCTTATGGCGCGAGGAAACGTCAAACAGCAGCACGCCGCCCTCCTTGAGCGCCGTGTATGCGCTTTCAAAAAAGCGGCGAACGCTTTCCATGGAGGTAAGATAGTTGACCCCGTCGCACGCGCACACTACGGCGTCCACGCGTTTGTGGAGCGAGAGCGAGCGCATATCCTGACGCACAAAAGGAATGATAAGCCCGCTTGCGCGCGCCTTTTCCGAAGCGACGCGGAGCATTTCCTCCGAAAGGTCAAGCCCCGTAACCGCATAGCCCATGCGTTTCAGGCGAAGGGTGATTTCTCCCGTGCCGCAGGCACACTCCGCCACCGAACTCGGCGCTAGCGGTAAAAAGGACGCGATGTAGTTTGCCCAAAGGCCATAATCTACATCCGCCATAAGCGCGTCGTACACGCGCGCGAAGCGTTCGTACTGCATGGGCAACTCCCTTTCCTGCGTGGTAGCATATTATTTTAACCGATGCGACCAAAGCGCGCAATACGCCAAGCGCTTTCGTCACGGTAGATTTGCATTTTCCACGGCAACCATGCAAATGAAGCCAAAAAGAAAGCTCGCGCCGTAACAAACGCGAGCTTATTTTATATCATGATACGTGCAGCTTTACGGAAGCCAAACCTCGCGCGTTGAAGATGTGCTGCGTTCCTCGCACGCCGCATAGCGGGAAACGTAAACGCCCACCGCCTTATAGTACCGGCCGCCTTCAACCTCCGCCGTGCAGCAGGCAAGCGCCGGCTCGCCGCCCTGCGCGGTTTCGCTTCTATGCGCGATCTCGCGCCATATCCCGTTTTCACGCGCGAGAAGCACCACGGTGACCATAGCTTCACGCTCTGCCTCGGCAGGCTGCGTACAGGCCCAGCAGGAAATGGTTTTACCCGTTACTGCAAGCACGCAGCGCCCCGCGCCGCGCCGCATATCGCTGTGCGCCGATGTCCCCCCGGCGCGCAGCGGCATGCGTTCCCTCTCAAAGTTCGCCATATTTCCCCTCCACTTTTCCCAAAACGTATACAACAACAACGCGTACAGTGCACGAAATATGACGCGAAAAAATATAATTTTTTGTCGGTTCCACTCTATGAATAGCTTTCTGCCGCGTTGACACCCCGAAACCGTTGATGATATAATCAACGTGCTTCAAAGCGTGCGCGTGTGCAACAAAAAGACGTTCACGCGCGTTTTTTTATCGGAAGTGCTTGTAAACTGCCGCAAAAACGGCTTTGTTTGATGTTTGGATGAAAAGGAACTTGATCTTTGCCGAATTTATCATTCAACCAGCGTATGCTTGCGCATGTGAAAACGTTTTGGGAAAAGTCGCACGACGAGGAAATCAAGGAGCTTTTTCCGTTTCACAGGGTACCTTTGCACGAGGAAATCGAACGATTTCAGGCATCTTTGCTCCCTGATGCAAAAAACTTTGGCAGGGTTATTTGCGCCGACGACGTCTACATTGGCGATGTTTGGTGCTACAGCATAGACGAGACTGTTGAAAAAAGCGCCTTTGTGAGCATTATAATTTTTGAAAAGGCCTATTGGGGTATTGGCATCGGCAAAGAAGCACTCAGCCGTTTTTGCGCGCTCGTGTTTGAAAGATATGCCATTGATAAGCTATGCGCATTTGCCTACAAAGCAAACGTGCGATCGTGTGGCATGCTAAAAAGCGCAGGATTCCACATGGTTGAGGAATTTGAAGAAGACGGCGTGCTCTCCTGTTATTATGAACGTCCTAGGCGATAATGGTTACATTGGCAGGCACACGCAATCTCCATCGCGATTTTCTTTTGCGGTGCCGTACTACAATCGATTGGTGAGTTGAAGGATGGAAGAAAAGCAAAACAAACAAAAAATAAAGATCGTTCGCCGAAAAAAGAAGCTCGGCGTGTGGGCGAAGGTCGCAATTGTCTTATGCGCGGTGATCCTCGTTTTCGTGCTTGCGGCAGGCATTTTAGGGCTCAACCTTTTAAACAGGCTCTACCGTCCGGAAACCCCCACAGTATTTGCGCCCGACGACGAGGAAGCGGAAGAAGCCTCCGAGGGTTCCCAAACGCCCGCCGCCTACGTTACACCCTCAGCAACCCTTTCCCCCGCTGCGTCACCCACGCCGACGCCTGAGGTGGTACTCCCGCTTTCCGAGCTCTATACCCAAACCATTCTCTCGGAGCAGGTCCTTTCTCAAATGGACGCGCAGGCAGCGGACACCCGTTACACCAACATTTTGCTCATCGGCGTAGATAGGCGCGGCACAAGCGGCAACTCACGCGCGGATACGTTGATGATCGCCACCATCGACCGCGTAAACAAGCGCCTGAAACTGACCTCAATTCTTCGCGATACGCTTGTGAACATTGAGGGTGTCGGCTACGGCAAGCTCAATTCCTCCGCTGCGAAGGGCGGCGTTGAACTTCTTCTCAAAACCGTCAACGACAGCTTCCATCTGAACATTCAAAACTATGTTCTTGTGGATTTCAACATGTTCGAGCAGATCATCGACGAGCTCGGCGGCATTACCGTAGAGATGACCGCCGCCGAAATTTCCGCCGCCAACGACTGCATCGCGGGGCTCAACAAACAGCGCGGCGTTGCGTATCTCTGGGACGGGTTCATTTTTGCCAATGCGGGCAACGTGAAGCTCACCGGAAAGCAGGCGCTCGGCTTTGCGCGCGTCAGGCACCTCGACAGCGATTTCAATCGTACCAACCGCCAGTTTTCCGTACTCATGGCGGTATTCGCCAAATTCAGGAAAGCAAGCCTCACCAAGCAGTACGACATGCTCAACGATATTTTGCCGCTCGTGGAAACCAACATGACCAATGCGAGCATTCTCGACTGCATGCTAAGCGCCATTTCTTTGAATACAGACGGCCTTCTCCACTTCCGCGCTCCTGCCGATGGGCTTTATCAAGGCGGCAGCTACAACCGCTCGTCGGTGCTGCTTGCGGATATCCCCGCCAACGCATGGGCAATGCACCAGTTCATCTTCGATTCTTCCGCGGAGCCTGAGAAAGCAACGGTATTGAAGCCGGGTGAATCTTTGCCGCCGCGTACGCCCACGCCGACCTACATTTTTCCGGAATACTCCGACGGGATCATCATCGACCCTTCGCAGCAGTACCCGCAGCCTACACTTGAATCGACGCCGGAACCGGCATGGACACCCGAGCCGACCACGACGCCCGCCCCCACGGAATCCCCTATAACACAGCAGCCGTAACGCTTCAGGAAGTTCAGCACACTCTAAAAAACGCCCTTTTGAGAGCGTCATAGAAAACCACGGGCTGTATCGCGAAAGAAGCGATACAGCCCATTGCTTTTTATGATCGCCATGGCGGGAAACCTTCCCTACCATGCGCCACAGCTTAAATTTCCGCGTTCAGGCGGCATTATGGCCAGGATAGCCATACAAATGCAAGAACGCACATTTTTTCTATGCCTACCGACGAATCGGAATGATCGTTCCTACCCCTGCTTTCTCAAAGCGTATTCGCTTTTCAGAATCCTCATCATAACAAAGTCGCTGAATTCGCCGTTATAAAAGTACCCCTGCTCCTGAATGCCTTCCTTTTTGAAACCAACCTTTTCATAAAATTTGAGCGCGGACGTATTGAACCCCACGACGCCAATGGAAATTCTATTAAACTTCCACCGGTTAAACGCAAGGTCAAACATCAGCTCAATGGCTTCCGTGCCATATCCCCTCCCTTGATCATTTGGATCGGGAATGATCAGGGTGAGGTCAGTACAGAACCATTCGGGAAACATACGCAACAATCCGGTTTCTCCCAATACCCTGCCGGTTTTGTCGGTAATTGTATACCAATCCCTGTCTTTGCTTTCCTTGCACCTGGCAATCGCGGCAAGCTCCTGCTCCACCGTGGTACCTTCGGTAAAGCCGCATTCGGCCATAATCTCCGGCTCATTGTACCAGCGTGTAAAAAATGCGGCGTCGCTTTCGATCGGCCGCCGTAGGATCACATTTTTTCCTTCGATCTGTTGTTCCATATGGATTCCCCCGTCAAATTTCCGCTTCTATGAGCATGAATAGAAAACCCTTGTTTGGTTTTCAGCGCGCGCCCGTACGGGGTGCGCTGTTGAAGCGCTTTTGCTCGTACATGCTGGAATCGAGCCGTTTATAAAATTCGCGCTGCGTCATGTACGACCTGACACCGCAGGTTTCGCTGCCTAAGCTGAGGCTGATTTCAAATGGATAAACGCCGCGCTCGTTGAGCGCCTTAAGCCCGAGAAGGATATTCCGATGCACATCGGCGGTTGTAAAGCCTGTGCCGCTGAACAAAACGGCGAATTCGTCGCCGCCGATGCGCGCCACAAGGTCTTTTCTACGCGCGCTTCGCCGCAGCACTTCCGCCACGGATTTGAGCACGCTGTCACCCATGTCGTGGCCGTAATGGTCGTTGATCTGCTTGAAGCGGTCGATGTCCACCATCACGCCGCAAAGCCGCTTTCTTTTGCTGCCCGAGGAAAAATACGATTCGAGCGCCGCGTCGAACTTGCGGCGGTTGTAAAGGCCGGTAAGATAATCCGTATACACCTGAATGTTCTGCATGCTGATGTAGATGAGCAAAAACGCAAGCGAAAACGTGAGCCACACAACGTTCAAGCTGTCAAAAAAGGACTCCGTTAGGCCTGCCGCCATGGGCAAAAGCGCCGAGAAGAGCAGCAGGTAGAACTCCTTTTTGAGCATGGACGCGCGTTTGTACCACAGCGTCGCCAAGTAAAACGTCATATAGCAATAGCAAATGGCAGGCATCAGCGCAAAATACGCACCGCGCTCATACACATTGCCTTCGGCAATCGAAAAAGTAAAATCGGTTTTTAAGCTGATGAGGGAAAAAAGCACATTGAGCACCGCGGGGAGAAGCAGCGCAAAAAGAAAAGCAGGCTTTGGCGTTTGCTCGCGGCGGATGAGGTGGTAAAGGTAGAGTACCATCAGCGCTGCGAGCACGGGGCCGAGCATGTAATAAACGGCCACGGCGGCGGGAAGCGCGCCACGCGAAAACGCGTCGGTTTTGCCGCTCAAAGAAACAATACAAAAATCCAAAACAAGAAGGAGCGCGTTTACGGTAAGCATCGCAAGAAAGGTGGACTGCGAATGCTTACGGCGTATGCCGTGGTGCAAAAGGTTCACGAAAATAAGCGCCAGAAGAAAAAGCCCCACCGCAATGTTCTGCACCTGATAAGCGGTTTGCACGCGGCCTCCTCCTTCCCTACGCCTTACGGGTAGGTTTATACGTTCATTTTTATACTAATGGATTTTTTGTAAAAAAGCAATTTCCAAGCACAAAGAAAAGCAGGCAAACACCTGCTTTCTTTACAATTTGTACTTTAATTCGCGGGAAGCTTTTCGGGTTCTCCAAGTTCGGGGCCTTCGATGGTAACGGAGGCAATCACAACATCTGTAAGCGGCTTGTCGTTTTCATCCGTTTCCATGGCGGCAATGGCGTCCACCACCTC
>DLFZ01000186.1:15666-15831 GCA_002482435.1 Christensenella sp. UBA7707 | reverse complement strand
GCCCGCGCTGTTGTACGGCGACTGCCTTCTCGCCATAGAGATCACGCCGCGCTCGTGGGAAAGAGAGTTCTCAAACCCGTTGGCCGCAAATTCGCCCTTGATGAAGTAGCCGGGGCTTCCCATGCCGGTACCAAGCGGGTCACCGCCCTGAATCATGAAGCCGGG
>DLFZ01000186.1:14757-15611 GCA_002482435.1 Christensenella sp. UBA7707 | reverse complement strand
TGGAGCGATGGATGGATAAAGCTCGAGCTCTATGGTGCCGTAATCCTGTACGACAATGGTCGCCTTCATGGTTTCCACGGTGCTCGGATCGACCGCATTGTCGGTGGATGCCGGGGCGGCCGGCGTCGCTTCGGCTGCCGGCGTTTGCTCGGCCGGGGAAGGCGAAGCAGGTGTTGGCGCTTCGTCCGTCAGAGAACAGCCGGAAAAAAGCGTGAAAGCAAGCAAAATAGAAAGCATGAAGTAAGCAGTTTTTCGCATGATGAGAAAATCCTTTCCTGTGTTTTCGGGCGAAAGTGGAGCTTTTTTAAAGGCCGTCGGAGCGCTTCATGCACCCCACAGTTTTTCGCTTTTTTACTCTACCACGGCGCGAAAACCGCGTCAACCGCATTGCACGGGGAAGGGAATTCCTGTATAATGCAACATGAAAAAGCGTTGAAAAGTCAAATGGCGGCACTTGAAGANNAAACGCTTTTTACGCATCGAGGCGCCCTTTCCTCTGGCGGGCGCGGGAAGCTGAGGTTAAAAAAGTTGGCCGGCAAAAGAAGAAGGCGGAGGCGCACAACAGCCCCGCAGGTAATCATTATCCTCATTCTTTTCATCGTAGCGCTTGCGCTTGGTGCTTTGCTTTTGTTCCGTTCCTGCACGCCCGGCAGCGAGCAGCCCCCTACCCAAAGTCCGGGCGGCATTTTCGATACGCTCTTCCCCTCCCCCACACCGAGCGCAACGCCTGTACCTACACCCACGCCGGAGCCTACGCCCACGCCCATTCCCGACCCGGTGAGTGTTGAAGACACACGCGCATCCGATTTCGGGCTGAACTTTGAAATGCAACTCGACGGCGAGGAGATTTCCTC